>JAJBTL010000429.1 GCA_020860865.1 Planctomycetota bacterium
AACGGTTTACAGTCCCATCATGATCCGGGAAGACGCGATGAAGATCCGGGATATTTACGGCCAGGCGCCGAATTCCCGCTACTTTACCCGTGTCATGCCCGAGCCGCAGATTACCGAAGACGGCCTTGTCATGGACGTCACCTTCATTATCCAGGAAAGCCCGGAGGTGATGGTGGAAGGTATCCGCATCACCGGCCTTACCCACACCCAGGAAGTGGTCGTTCTCCGCGAGTTCGAGTTGTTCCCGGGTGAGAAAATTGATTCCCGGAAATTCAACCGCTCCCGGGAAAACATTGAAAACCTCGGTTATTTCAAGGAACGGCCGAGTATTGAAATCCGTGAAGGATCGGCGCCGGACCGGGCTATCCTCGTGGCCGAACTCGAGGAAATCCCCACCGGGAAAATCACCGCCGGCGTCGGCGTGTCGTCCGAGGATTCCATTGTCGGCTCGTTCGGCATTTCGCAGCGGAACTTCAACTACCGCGACCGGCCGAAGTCGTTCCGCGACCTCTATACCGGGAAGTCGTTCCGTGGCGCCGGGCAGTCGTTCTCCATCAATGCCTCGGCCGGTTCGGAAACGCAGAACTATTCGGTCAACTTCACCAATCCTTGGATTTTCGGCAAGCCCATCAGCATGGCGACGTCGGCGTATTGCAATTCGTATGAATACGACGACGAATACCACGAACGGCGCATGGGCGCCAGCCTCGCCTATGGCAAGCGGCTGTTCGGCATCAGGGGTTTGACAGGAACCGTCGGCTACCGGTTTGAAATGGTCAAGCTGTCCAAGTTTGCCGAGTCAGGCTACAAATCCCCGGAGTACTTGCGTCAGGAAGGTACCCATAACGTCAGCCGCTGGATTGCCGGCATCAACTACGATTCCCGCGACAGCACGTGGGAACCGACCAAGGGCGCCCAGTTTGGGGCCAACGTCGAACTGGCCGGCATGGCCGCCGGCAGTTCGAAGGACTTCTGGCGCGGGTTCCTGTCCGGGCAGTATTTTGTTCCTTTCCACGTCGACAGCCAGGACCGGAACTGGTCGCTTGGCTTCCGTGGCGACTTCGCCTACGCGCAGGCCTACGGCGACGGCGACGGGTGGGGAACGGACGCCGACGGTAACCGGCTTGATTATCGCAACGAGGTGCCGTACTACGAACGTTTCTACCTTGGCGGCGTCGGTACGGTCCGAGGCTTCGACAGCCGAGGCATATCGCCCCGCGACGAGTTTAATAACGCCATCGGCGGTGAAGGCATGATTTCCGGCTCGGTGGAACTGTTCTTCCCCATTTGGGAACGGGTGGTCCGGGGCAGCGCGTTCTACGATGTCGGCTCGGTGTGGCGCTACGGCGACGATCCGGGATACAACACCGGGAAGGATAAAGTGAGCGGAACGGCGCTTTCGAACACCGCCAGAAAGTTCCGGTCGTCCTTCGGTGTCGGTCTCCACGTCAAGACGCCGCTTGGCCCGATGCCGGTCCGGATGTACTACTCGTTCCCGATTAACAAGCAGGACGGGGACAAGACGCAGCGGTTCCAGTTCACCATGGGGGCGTTGTTCTAAGTTCTGTGTCGTTGACCTACTATAGTTAGTAATATGAAATGCCTCGGGGGTCGAGGTGTGAAACACGGCGGCGGGGAGCTGATGTTGCCCGGGAGAACGCCGTTTTCGCGACTGCGGTACCGCGCCTCTTTCAGAACATCGTTGTCGGTCGTGGTCGTCCTTTCGGACCGGTTTTCCGGAAAAGAGGGACCGCCCGTCCGGCCCGCTATCCGATGTTCAGGGAGAGGGCGCGAACGCTGTTGCGGGAGCGGGTTTTGTCCCAGGGCGACACTGGCGCCCCGCCGTCGTGTTTTCCACCCGGATTCGCGAGGCCTTTTTCTTGCTATTATTTTCTTGCTTTGAGGTAATGGCTTGGTACAATTTAGAGTTTACGAAAAAAGTTGACTTGGTCATGTAGGCCGGTTTTCCAGGAGATCATTAAAATGCTGAAGTTCATGTCGAAAGCGGCGCTTGTCGCTTGTGCAGTGTGCGTGGTGGCGTCGGCGGTCCAGGCCGGCGAGGCGCCGCAGGCGCCGGAGACCAAGCGAATTGGCATTGTCTATATCCAACAGGTGTTCCAGAACTACCAGTACGCCAAGGATACCGAAGGCCGTATCCGCGACGCCTTCCAGCCGGAGCAGACCCGCATCGAAGGCGAAATCGCCCGCATCCAGGAAATGGAACGCGCCCTCCAGAACAACCCGCTCATGGCTCCCGGCAGCGCCCAGTGGCGGAAAAAGATGATGGAAATCGAAGGCGCCAAGGTCGAAGTCCAGGCCATGCAGGAGGACTTCGGGAAACGCGTCCGGGACGAAGAGGCAGCCTTCTGGATGAACATGTACAACGCCTTCCAGCGCTCCTGCAAGGTTCTCGCCGAATACTACAACTACGACATCATCATCGCCTCGCCGGACCCGTCCCTCTCCGAGGAAGCGGTCAAGGCCATGGACCCGATGGCGATTCAGCAGGAAATCCTCATGCGGCGCATCCAGTACGTCCATGACCGGGCCAACCTCACCGTCTCCATAACGGAACTGATGAACCACCGCTATGCCGAACACCTCCGGGACCCGGCGCGGAACCCGACGCTGTAGGGAAAAAGGTTCGAAAAAGCAGCCGGTTTCATCTCGCAACATTTGTGAAAAGCGTTACCATTATGAATCCTTTCATCGGCGCCACAGCGCCGGGGAAGGATTCATTTTTACATTAGAAGTTGTTCTATAACTTCGGATCGTCGTCGTAGACGAGGAAAAATGGCCGACAGGCTTATTTTTTGCCCGGTAATTTGGGCGGAAAATACGCCGAGAGGCCATTTTTGACGAAGTATACGGCGGCGAGGCGGGGTTATAGAACGACTTCTATCATACATGGGACGGATGGCCGTCATCCCCACACCGGAACCGAGTTGACAATTGGTTCCTCTGTGGCGACAGTCTGCGTCCGGGAAAAAAATAGTGAAGGGGAGTCCATGGCCGAAATGACCTTGCGGGCGGTGGCGGAAGCGATTGGCGCCGAACTGGTCGGCGGCGATCCGGACGCGGTCGTCTCGAACCTGGCGTCGTTGTCCGAGGCCGGACCGGGCGACGTGACGTTCCTCGCGAACAAGGCCTACGCCGCCCAACTTGCCGCCACCAAGGCGACTGCGGCGGTGGTGGCGAAAGACACCGAACCGGTGGCGGCCGCCCTCCTCCGGGTGGACAACCCGGACCTCGGCTTCGCCAAGGTGGCGCTTCTCCTGAAGCCGCCGCCGGCCCGTCCGGCCGCCGGCATCCACCCGACCGCCGTCGTCGCGAAGACGGCGACTATCGGGGACAACGTGTCCATCGGCGCCGGAACGGTGGTGGAGGACGGCGCCGTCGTCGGGTCGGGTACGGTTCTTATGCCGCAGGTCTATATCGGCGCCGGTTCCGTCATCGGGGACGACTGCCTGTTCTACCCGGGCGTCCGGGTTTACCACCAGGTGACTATCGGCAGCCGCTGCATTTTCCATGCCGGCGCCGTCATCGGGTCGGACGGGTTCGGCTATGCCTGGACCGGGCAGGGCTATTTCAAGATTCCCCAGGTCGGGACGGTGGTCATAGAGGACGAGGTCGAACTCGGGGCCAACGTCACGGTCGACCGGGCCCGCTTCGGCGAGACGCGGATAGGGCGCGGGACAAAGCTCGACAACCTTGTCCAGATCGCCCACAACGTGAAGTTGGGACCGTGCTGCGCCTTTGCCGCCCAGGTCGGCATCGCCGGTTCGGCCGAGATCGGCGCCGGTGTCCAGATGGGCGGCCAGGCCGCCGTCGTCGGCCATGTCAAGGTCGGGAGCGGCCTCACCATCGTCGGCCAGTCGGGAGTTTCAAAGTCGGTCCCGGGCCGCGAAAGCGGCGCGCCGGCGGACCGGCTGGTCTGGATAGACTCGCCCGCCAAACCCATGCGGGAGCAGCTCGAGGAATGGCGCAACATCAAGAGCCTCGGCAAAGTGCGGAAACAGATTAAGGATATGGAACAGCGGTTGAAACGTATCGAAGAGGAGGAGAAAAGTTCATGACGGCGGAAAAACAGCGGACGCTGGCGAAAGCGGTGACATTCACGGGAATCGGGCTCCACACCGGCGCCGAGGCGACAGTGACGGTGCATCCGGCCGAGGCCGGCCAGGGCATCCGGGTCAGGTCCGGGGGAGTCGAGAAAACACTGACGCCAAGCCTGTCGGACGGGGCGCGGAACTGCAACACTATCCGTCTCGAGGAAAACCTCGACGTCATGACCCTTGAACACCTTCTCTCCGCCGTATTCGGGATGGGTATCGACAACGCCGTCATCGAGGTGAACGGCCCGGAAGCGCCCGGCCTCGACGGCTCCAGCCTCGAGTACGCGAAGGCGCTGGTCGAGGGCGGAATTGTCGAGCAGGACGTTGACCGGAAGGTCTTCATCCCGAAGGAAGCGATATCGGTCGGGAACGCCCAGGCCGGCGTGGCGGCCTATCCGTCGCCGGACGGGAAGTTCCGCGTCACCTACATTCTCGACTACAAGGAATCGGCCCTGGCCCGGGGCACGGTGACGCTGGAAGTGAATCCGGACACGTTCATAACGGACATCGCGCCGGCCCGGACATTTGTCATGAAGGAACACGCCGCCGCCATGCAGGCGGCCGGCCTCGGCAAGGGCGCCAATCCGCAGAACACCCTCATCCTCGACGGCGACAACGTCATGGACAATTCGTTCCGCGTGCCTGACGAATGCGTCCGCCATAAAATCCTCGACCTCATTGGCGACCTGTCCATCCTGAACCGGCGCCTCGGCGTGCACATTGTCGCGTCGAAGAGCGGCCATGCCTTGAATATCGAGCTGGCGAAGGCTATCCGGTCGCACATCCTGAAGACGGAAAATCCGGGCGGCGTCGTCGATTTCAGTTTGCTCACGAGCATACTGCCGCACCGCTATCCGTTCCTCCTGGTGGACAGGGTGCTTGAACTCGAAGAGAAAAAGTATATCGTGGCAGTGAAGAACTTGACTTTCAATGAGGAGTTCTTCCAGGGCCACTTCCCGGGTGAACCGATCATGCCCGGCGTCCTCCAGATTGAAGCCCTGGCCCAGGCCGGCGCCATCATGATGCTTGGCGAGTTCCGGGGGAAGGGAAAACTGGCCGTCCTCATGACGGCGGACGACATAAAGTGGCGGCGGAAGGTGGTGCCGGGCGATTGCCTCTACCTCCACGCCGAGTTCATTAAAATGAAGCGGAGCATCGGCATTGTCCGGGTTTGGGCGGAGGTCGACGGCGACGTGACGACAGAAGCGACTATTAAATTTGCCATTGTTGACGCCAATCCGGCTTATTGACATAATTGGAGTCCAGCATTCAATAGCCTGAAAAATCGCCTCCCTCTCCGCCGGTGCGGTTGGCTGGCTGGCGGTCCGGTTTGTCGCGCGTCATCCGCGCATGGACCGGGCGGGGAAATGTGGTTGCCCCGGCGGTTTTTCGGCAAAGTGGTGCCGGTCCTGTCCGGTTGGGCAGGAACCGGGATTGACAAGTTACTTGAACTGGGGAAAACCCGCACATGAAGAACCGCATCCATCCCAGCGCCAGCATTCATCCGACCGCCGTCCTCGGTGATGGCGTCGATATCGGGCCGTTTGTCGTTGTCGGTCCGGAGGTGAAAATCGGCGATCGCGCGCACCTGATGCCGCACTGCCATATCGTCACCCGCACTGTTCTCGGGAACGATTGCCATATCTGCACCGGCGCCGCCGTCGGCGGCGATCCGCAGGACCTGAAGTTCCGTGGTGAACCGACCGACCTTTATATCGGCGATCGGACCCGCATCGGCGAATTCGCCACCGTCAACCGGGGCACCGGCGTCGGCGGCTGCAAGACCAACTGCGGAGCGGACGGCTTGTGAAGGGCATATGTCATTTCAGCCCCGGACGGATTAATCGGGAACAACGTCGTTATCACGAACTCGTCGCAACTGGCCGGTCACATCCATATCGAAGACTATGCCTGGGTGTCGGGGAGCGTATTGGTCCACCACTTCGTCACCATCGGCGGGATGTCGTTTGTGGCGCCCTGTTCCGGGGTGGCGGTGGATATTCCGCCCTATGTGATTGTCGAAGGCTTCCGCGACAACTGCAAGGTGCGGACCCTGAATATGGAAGGGCTGAAACGGCGCCAGGTGCCGCACGAATCCATCGGGAACCTGAAACGGGCGTTCAAAATCCTCTACCGTGACAAAAACCTCCGGGACGAGGCCATCGCCATCCTGACCGAGTCGTCCCTCCTTTCCGACCCGTATGTGAAAAACCTGTTCGACCACATCGTCGCCGCCCACAACGGGGTCCAGAACCGGGCATTGGAACGGTTCAGGGCCGACAAGTCGCGGACTATTTCGTCGTCCGGCAGTACGGTTGTCGTGGCGAAAGACGAACTGGCCGACGATGTTTGAGGCATCATGTACGTTTTATAAAAAGTATAGACCATAACGGTTGTACATGACGGCGGCCGGTCCGCGAGGCCACCGGTTGAATCCGGGAAACAGGCTCCACGAACACGCTTCACGCGCCACGCTTAAACCCAGTTGTGAACTGCCGAAATACGGTGAGGGAATCTGGAGAAATCGCATGCTGAAGAAACTGCTGTTCGCCGTCGTGGCCGCCTGTCTGGTTCAGGCCGGCTCTGCCGGTGCCGCCGACGACCACGTCCGGCGTTTTACCGTCGGGACGTATGAGGTGATTGCCCTGGCCGACGTGCCGATGCGCCGGGGGGCCGAGTTACGGCCGGACCTCCTCGTCGGCCTCGACACCATGGCCCGGGAAAAGGTCTTGTCCGGGAATGCCATGGACAATTCCATTAACGCCTTTGTCGTCCGTCTCGGTGACGAAGTGCTCCTTTTCGACACCGGCCTCGGCAAGGCCGCCGGCGGCAAGCTCCAGGAGTCGATGCTGGTGGCGGGTATTCGTCCGGAAGACGTGACCGCCGTCATTATTACCCACTTTCACCCGGACCACATCGGCGGGCTGGTGACGGCGGAGCACACCGCCGTGTTCAAGAACGCCAGGCTCATGGTTCCCCGGGTCGAGATGGAAGCCATGGCCCGGGCGGCGGCGCCGTTCCGGGAAGCCTATGCCGGACGGCTCCAGATGTTCGAGTGGGACAGCTATGTCGCGAACGGCGTCCAGGCATTGGAAGCGGCCGGACACACGCCCGGACATACGGTGTTCCTCATTGACGACGGCAAGGAAAAGCTCCTCATCGTTTCCGACCTTATTCATTTCGAAGCGATCCAACTGCCGCTTCCCGACGTGGCGGTGACCTACGACAGTGACCCGACGAAGGCGATTGCGGCGAGGAAACGTTGGTTCGACACCGCGTCGGAGCAGGGTATGACCGTGGCCGGGATGCACCTGTCGTTCCCGGGCATCGGCAAACTGACGAAGCAGGGGCAGGGCTACGGGTTCAGCCGCCGGGCCGAGTAGCCACAGCCCTGGCGGGCGCGGGGTGAAGAGGGCGGCAACTCGCCCGATACCTTGCGGCCGAACTGGCCGGGCGGATTCGGCGACACTCCGACACCCGGTGCCGGTTCGGCAGCCGCCGATGCGGAATGCGGCGGCATCGGCCGGGTGGTGTGCGGAAAGTGAAAAAGATTTGGAAAAAGCTATTGACAGAGACGAGCAAATCTGTTTAATAGGAAAATCCCACCCGCGCCTATGCGGGTGAGGTTTTTTTTCGGGACATGTTTTACTGCACATCCCGACCGCGACGAAGCGCTGCTGTAGCTCAGCCGGTAGAGCACTTCCTTGGTAAGGAAGAGGTCTCGAGTTCGAATCTCGACAGCAGCTCCA
>JAJBTL010000071.1 GCA_020860865.1 Planctomycetota bacterium
CGGGCGACAGGGCAAGCGTTCTCGGGCGGCAAGCGGCGTCGCCGCGCGGAAGCGACCTGAAGACCATCCTCTCGGACGTCGCCGACCAAGCCGGCGTTGCCATCATGCTGGTTACGCCGCCGGCGGAGATGGTGAAGCCGCTCCCCGGAGACATCGACCGTTACACCTTCGGCCGGGTCACCGAGGTTCTGGCGCGGGAACGGGGACTGGGGAAACGGGTTTTCCTCGCCGACGGCGGCGTCGTGTTCGAGCCGGGGCGGACGGCGCGTTCGAGACGGACGGGCGGAGCCGCGAGTTTTTTTGGGAAGGGTTGGCCGTGGCCGGATTTTCAGTTCGGGCGGCGGTACAGCGTCACGGCGGCGCCGCCGCCATGACCGCCGCCATCCGCCGTGAAGTGTTTCCGTCGGTGTGGCGGGACGCGGTGTGCGGATTGGCGTACAGTCCGGCGACGGAACGGCTGGCCGTTATCGCGCCGGAGAACGTGGTGCAGGCGGTGGCGTTGTGGTTGGAGTCGAACGGGTGAGCCGGGAAGAGGGGCGTTCATTTTGGACGATGGCGTGAAGGCGTCACATTTTCCTGCCGGATTTTTTTGACCCGATACCGGGTTGCCGCCGTTTATAGGGATGGGAATCCCGTCGCCACTTTCACTGACGCTTTTCAATACGTAACTGCTCGCATAGAGGAGATGACATGCTGCCGAAACTCGTATTCGCCCTGGCTGCCCTGGCGTCCATCCTGGCCGTTTCCGGCCTGGCCGACGGTGCGGACGGACCGACTGCGCCGGACCAGCCGGTGAGCCGGGCCGACGCCCGGGAAATGTATGCCAAAGGGTTTAGCGCCGAGGCCGGTGAGGCGTTTTTCCGGCTGGCCGTCGATCCGGCGTCCGGCGCCAAGAACGCTTCGGAGGATCTCCGCTTCGCCATCAAGGCGTTCATGTTTGTTCGGGACGGAGCCAGGGCCGCCGCCGTCCTGAACGCCGTCGACACGGCCTGGCCGACCAGTTGGCGGGTGCAGACGACCATTGCCGACGTGTGGAACCGGATAGAATACCAGCCGTGGCTGGACAGTCCGATGAGCCCGCTCCAGCGGAATCCGGAACGGGTTCGGGTGGAAAATATCAACCGGCTCATCGCGGCCCAGGCGCATTTCAACAACGCCTTCGATCCGGCGACCGAGGCGGAGCGGGCCGAAGTGTACCGGCTCCTCGCCAGCGTCATCCTGTCCGGGCGGAACGACGACCTGGCCTGGCGCCTCACCGAGAAAACCGACCTGTCCGACCCGCTCCTCTACGACGACGCGCCGATGAATTACAGTTACCCGCGCCGGAGCGCGCCGGTGAATCCGGACGGAACGCCGGTGTACCACCACATCCCGGCGTCGTGGGACGAGGCAACGACGGACGGCGAACGCTGGCGCTGGGCCATCGAGCAGATGGCGGCGCACGGCGACAGCGGCGGCCGGGATCTTGCGTTCGGCCGGTTTCTTCTTGGCCAATTTGGCGTCCAGACGATGAACCTCGGGCCGTCATTCGGGAACGACGCCGATGCGGCAGGAGATACCGGACCGTTCGCGGTCAGGACACTCCGGGACGACGAAACCATCGCCAAGTTGGCGACGGGCCTCAAACGGTTCACCATGCCGGACGAGTTCAATTTTATCCGGCGGTTGCAGGCGGTTCGTGAAAATGGCGACGAGTCGGAACGGGCGCGGGCCATCGCGGTTCTGGCCGGCATCTACGAAAACCGCCAGCAGTACGGGCGCGCCGCCGACTTGTGGCGGGAATTGACCGCGTATCCGGCCACCCACGGCGTACCCGATGCCGAGGCGGCCTTGCGGCGCATCGTCGACAATAACGGCCTTCTCGAAACAGGTCCGGTGGCGCCGGCCGGGAAGACGACCACGCTGTCGTACCTGTTCCGGAACGGGACGGCGGTGCATTTCCGCGCCCGTCGCCTTGACGAGAAAAAGCTTTTGAATGACATCGTTCTCCAGTTGAAACAGGGAGACGACAACATTTTCCAGAACTACACCCTGCGGCGGCCGGCAATGCTCGGGCGCCGGGTGGTGGAGGCGGACGAAGACAAGTACGTCGGCGATACCGTGGCGGAATGGGATGTCGCGCTGGAGCCGCTCCGGGACCATTATTCCCGGCGGGTGATGGTGGACCTGCCGTTCAACCAGGCCGGCTGTTATCTTGTCGAAGCGACGATGGCGGACGGGAACACCAGCCGCGTCGTTCTCTGGATTAACGACCTGGCCCTGGTCCGGATGACCACCGGCAACCAGAAGGTCCACTTTGTCGCCGACGCCGTGTCCGGTGAACTGGTGCCGGGCGCCAGCCTGTCTTTCCACGGTATCGCCACCCGGTGGCACGGGAACGGGCGGCGGTTCGTCACCGACGAATTCGCCGAACGGACAGACACCGAAGGCCTCGCCGTCATCCCCGGGGAACGCCTCAACGAAAAGGAATGGCTCACCATCGCCACCACGGACGACGGGCGCATGGCCTATCTCGGGTTTGAATCGATGTGGGAGATGTACCATCCGGAAGAACCGGAGATCGAGCCGCAGGCCTATCTCCTGACGGACAGGCCGGTGTACCGGCCGGGCGACGCGGTCCGGTTCAAGCTGTGGCTGGGCCACGCCACCTACGGCCGCAGTCCGGTCCGGGTCGACGGCGTCGATGTGCCGGTTACGGTCTATAATCCGCGCGGGGAAAAAGTCTATGAGAAGACCCTGGCGACGGACGAGTGGGGCGGCATTGACGATTCCCTGACCCTCGGGAAAGACGCGCCGCTTGGCTATTATTCGATTCAGACCAAGAATGGAGCGGTCGGTTTCCGCCTCGAGGAATACCGAAACCCGGAGTTCGAAGTAACGGTGGAGACGCCGGACAAGGCCCTCCTCCTCGGCGACGCCGTGCAGGTGAAGGTCAAGGCGGCATATTATTACGGCGCGCCGGTGGCGAACGGGACCGTGGCGTACAAGGTTGTCCGGACCGGAAAGCGCTCCACCTGGACGCCGCCGTGGCGCTGGGACTGGCTGTACGGGAACGGCGCTTCGATCCGGCAGTACGATTATTCCTGGTATCCGGGATGGGACGACTGGCGCCTCCCGGCGCCGCTCCCGCCGTGGCTGCCGGTGCCGTATTCGCAGCCGGAAGTCGTCGCCGACGGCGAAGGGGCGCTGGACGCGGACGGTATGTTCCGGCTGACTCTTGATACTGCCGCCGCGAAGGAACTGTACGGCGACCAGGATCACTCCTATGAAATAAGCGTCGAAGTCACCGACGCCAGCCGCCGGGTCATCACCGGGTCCGGCACTGTGGTGGCGGCGCGGAAGCCGTTTTCCGTCAATGTCTGGGCGGACCGGGGATTCTACCGGGCCGGACAGGAGATGACGATGTCGGTCGCGGCGGTGTTGCCGCAGGGCGGACCGGTCGCGGCGGAGGGCACCGGGACGCTGTATTCAATAGCCTATTCGGCCGACGGGGTGCCGACGGAAACGGTGGCGGCGACCTATCCCGGCACGCCCGGGGCCGACGGCCGGGCCACGGTCGCGGTTTCGCTGAAGGATGCCGGGCAGTACCGTTTCGCCGTCGACCTGACGGACGCGGACGGGAACCGGGTCGAAGGCGGCGCCCTCCTCACCGTTCGGGGCGAGACGGGCGACGGGGATTTCCGCTTCGCGGCGCTCGAGCTGGTTCCGGAAAAGGTCGAGTACCGGCCGGGCGAAACGCTCCGCTTGGCGGTGCGATCGGAGAATGGGAAGGGCGTCGTCGTCCTGTTCCCGCGGGCGGAACGGAACGGCGTCCCGACGCCGGGCGGCAGCGCGAACTATTTCCGTCCGGAAGTGATTCGCCTCGAAAACGGCGAGCGGCTGTGGGAGACGGATATCGCCCGGGCCGATCAACCGAACTTTTTCTGCGAGGCGGTGACGGTGTACGAAGGCCGGGTCTACGTGGAGACGCGGGAAATTTTCGTGCCGCCGGCGGACAAGACGCTGACGGTGGATATCGCGCCGGACCAGAAGACCTACGCGCCGGCCGGCGAGGCGTCCTTTACGATTCGCGTCACCGACGTGGACGGCGAGCCGGTGGTCGGCCAGGTGGCGGTGTCCGTCTACGACCGGTCGGTGGATTATATCGCCGGCGGCGCCGGACCGCAGGATATCCGGTCGGCGTTCTGGCAGTGGAAGAAGCGGTATTTCAACAGTCAGATGGCCGACTCCCTGTCGAGACGGGCCTATTCCGCGATGAAACGGGGTGATCGGCAGTGGGAGCCGATTGGCATTTTCGGCAGCCAGGAAGCGGATTGGTCCGACAGCGGCGTGTTGGTGAACGGCAAGCTGGACCTTCCGATACCAAGGCCGAGTATGGCCCGGGCCGGATACGGCGCGGCGGAAGTCATGCTGGAAGCGGCGCCGATGGCGGCGATGAGCGCGGACGCCGAAGAGAGCGTCGCCGTGCCGGCCCTGGCGCCGATGCAGTCCCGGAACCAGGTGGCACCGGCCACCGGCGGCGCCATGGCGAAGGAGATGGACACGGGCGGGCAGTTCGCCGAGACGACGGTGCGGTCGGACTTCGCGGATACGGCGTTCTGGTCCGGGACCGTCGTCACGGACGACAACGGCACGGCGACGATAACCTTCACCATGCCGGAAAACCTGACGGCCTGGCGGGCGCGGGTGTGGACAATGTCCACGGAGACGCGGGTCGGCCAGGGCGAGACGCAGGTGGAGACGAAGAAAAATGTCATCGTCCGGCCGGCGACGCCACGGTTTTTGACCCAGAAGGACGAGGTCATCCTTTCGGCGACGCTCCATAACTACCTGCCCCGGGCCAAGCGGGCGCGGGCGGAACTGGTCCTCGAAGGCGGGCTCCTCGAGGCGGCGGACCGGGACGGGCTCGTCATTGACGTCGACCTCGCGGCCGGCGGCGAGGAGCGGGTCGACTGGCTGGTCCGGGCGAAGCGGCCGGGTGAGGCGCGGGTCGTCATGAAGCTCCTGACGGACGAAGAGTCGGACGCGGCGGAGGTGTTTGTCCCGGTCGTCGTCCACGGCTCCCGGCGAGTGGTGACGTTCGGGGGCGTTGTCCGGGGCGAGGCGACGGAGGCGGTCATTCCCCTGACCGTGCCAGAAGAACGACTGCCGGATCAATCGCGGCTCGAGGTGTCCCTGTCGGCCAATGTGGCCGGGGCCGTCCTTGACGCTCTGCCGTTCCTTATTGAATACCCGTACGGCTGCACCGAACAGACGTTGAACCGGTTCCTGCCGGTGGTGATGGCGCGGCGCTTCCTGGAAGCGTCGGGAGCGGACCTGAAGGCGGCGGAGTTCCGGATTGACAACGCGCCCGCCGACACGCCGGAAGCGGAGGCGTGGAAGCGGACATTTTCCGATCCGTTGGGGAAGCGCGCTGCCAATGCCGTCTTTGACGACGCCGAACTCGTCGCTATGGTCAAGGCCGGTGTCGAACGCCTCGCCTCGATGCAGAATCCGGACGGCGGCTGGGGCTGGTTCTCCGGAATCGGGGAACGGAGCTGGCCGCACACGACGGCGGTTGTTGTCTACGGCCTCCTCGCGGCGCGGGACAACGGCGTGGCGCTGCCGTACGGGCTCCTTGACCGGGGCATCGACTGGCTCCGGGCCCGGCAGGCCCAGGAAATCGCCCGATTGAAAATCGACCCGGACGACAAAAACACCGAGTTCCCGGATCGGGTCAAGGCGGCGGCTGACAACATGGACGCCTTTACCTATCTGATCCTGGCGAAGAACGGTCGCCAGCCGCTCGACCCGGACATGCGGGATTTCCTCTACCGGGACAGGCTGAAGTTGAGCCAGTCGGGCCTGGCCATGTTCGCCATCGCCCTCCACCTTGAAAAGGCGACAAACGCGCTTCTGACTGTCGACCGGAATCTCCGGCAGTATCTCCGGACAGATGAACAGTCCGGCACGGCCTGGCTCGAAACGGCCAACCGGGGCTGGTGGTTCTGGTACAACGACGCGGTCGAAACGCAGGCGTGGTATCTGAAGTATCTGGCCCTGTCCGAACCGAAAGGCGCGGTCGCCTCCGGCGTCGCCAAGTACCTGATGGAGAACCGGAAAAACGGGTCGTACTGGAAATCGACCCGGGACAGCGCCTACGCCATCGAAGCGCTGACCGACTACTCGCTGGCGTCGGGCGAAGCCAAACCGGACTTTGGCGGGGCGGTCTACCTCGACGACGAACTGGTGCTCGAGCGCCGGTTTACGGCGGAAAACGCCCTCGGCGTCGAACGTTTCAGCCTTGACGGCCTCGCCGTCGACGCGGGCGAGCACACCATCCGCCTCGTCCGGACCGGCGGCGGGAACCTCTATTACGGCGGCAGCCTTCGGCTCTTCAGCCTTGAAGACCCGATTCCGGCCGCAGCCGGCGATCTGGCGGTGGAACGGACGTTTTACCGGCTGGTCCGGGACGACCGGACCACAGCCATTCCGGACGCCAGCGGCACGGCCCGGGACGGCCGGGTCGAACACTACCGCCGGGAACTGCTCGCGAGCCCGTTCGACGCGGACGGCACAGATGCCGGGACGTCGGTGCAGCCGGGCGATCTGGTCGAGGTCGAACTCACCGTCACGGCCCGGAACGACTACGAGTATATCGTTTTCGAAGACATGAAGGCGGCCGGTCTGGAAGCGGTGGAGATGCGCTCCGGGTACCGGTACGGCGATGGGCTTGGCGCCTATGTCGAGTACCGGGACGACAAGGTTGTCCTGTTTGTCCAGCATCTTCGCCGGGGGACGCATACGCTGGCGTACCGGTTCCGGGCGGAGAATCCGGGGATGTTTTCGGCGTTGCCGACGTTCGGCGGCGGGATGTACGCGACGGATTTCCGGGCCAACTCCGGGGAGATGAAGGTGCGGATTGTCGAGGACGATGTATATGGAGACTAGATACATATTAAGCTGTTAATTTCTTGATAAATCGGGGCTGACCGTCAATAATGGTTTGCCCCGTTTTTTTCGTCTGACGGGCAGGGTGCGGGAGGCGTTTGTAGAAAGAAATCGCCGTCACGCGATTTGTAGAATTTTCTCCGGCGACGCGTCATGCCGGTCGAAATGGTTTATGAAAATAGCGGCATTAATTCCAGCCTATCGTGAAGAAAAACATCTCGGACAGGTCGTTCGTGAAACCAAGGCATTTCTCCAGGACGTTCTCGTCATCGACGACGGATCGCCAGACCGGACCGCCGATATCGCCCGGGAGGCCGGCGCGACCGTCCTCGTCAATCCCGAGAACCTCGGGAAGGGCGGCACCCTCGTCCGGGGGCTCAATCACCTTTTCGAAAACGGTTTCGACGCCGCCCTCTGCCTCGACGCGGACGGGCAGCACCTGCCGGCGGAGATTCCCCGTTTTATCCAGGCGGCGGCCGGGGCCGACCTCGTTGTCGGGAACCGCATGGCCGACGTCCGGGACATGCCGTTTGCCCGGCGCTGGACCAACCGGGTGACCAGTTGGATATTGAGTCGCCTGGCCGGCGTCACCGTGCCGGACGCCCAATGCGGCTACCGGCTGGGCGGGAAAAACGCCTGGCAAAACGTCAACCTCGAGACGCGGAATTTCGATTTCGAGGGCGAGATGATTGTCAAGATGGGGCGGAAGGGGTTCCGCATCGCCTCGGTGCCGATTACGACAGTGTACGGGGACGAAGTGAGCGCCAGCACCCCAATGCGGGATACGGTGCGGTTTTTCAAAATGGTGTGGCGCTTGTGGCTGACGAAGGAATAAATCTTCTATGGAATTTGTCGATGAAACGCCGGTGACGGTGCGGTCGGGGAAGGGCGGGAACGGGGCGGTGGCGTTCCGTCGGGAGCGGAAC
>JAJBTL010000138.1:0-1811 GCA_020860865.1 Planctomycetota bacterium
CGCCGGTCTGAGAACGGCATAGTCCCCCGCGCCGACCGGCGGTGCGCGTCGTCGACCGCCTGCGAATTGTAACAACCGAACGACCGTACTGACCGCCCGCTGTTTATTTCCCGAACAGCTCGAACAGGTTCTCGCCCGGGTAGGGCAGGCTGTCCGGCAGCGGCACGCCGATGTCGTCGACGCCGAGGAGTTTGACCGCCTCAAAGAGGATTTTCCCGGTCTTCGCGAACGCCACCGCGCCATGGTGCGGATAGCCCTTCCCGACCAGGATGTGCCGGTAGAAGCGGGCGAATCCGGGGATGGCGAACACGCCGGTGCCGCCGAAGGGCTGCGGATCGACATTGCGGATAGGGCCCGCGGCGATGTAGCTGGACAGTATTCCTTCGGGCTTGCCCTGGAGCCGGAAGAAGGTGATTGGCCCGTGCTTCAACTGCCCTTCCAGCGTGCCCCGGGTCAGGACCGGTTCGCCGCCGTTCTCGAGGCCCCGGTTCATGATGAGCTGGTACTTGAGACTGCAGTCCTCAAGGCATTCGCAGCACGTGTTGCCGCAGTGGAAGCCCATGAACAGGTCCTTCTGGTCAGCCTGCTCGAGGCTGGTCCCGGCCGGGATGACGTCGGCCGGCACGGAGTTATTGATGTCGAGAAGGGTCGCCGGCTTCATGGTCGCGCAGGTAATCATGTATTCGGACACGGCCCCGTACATGTCGACTTCGCACGCCACCGGGATGCCCCGCCCGGTCAGGCGCGAATTGACATAGCACGGCACAAAGCCGAACGCCGGTTCAAAGGCCGGCCAGCACTTGTCCGCGAACACGGCATAGTCGCAGCCACCGAGGTTCGCGTCCTTCCAGTTGAGGAGCGCCACCTCGAACTGGGCCAGCTTCGGCAGGAGGTCCGGGTACGGATTGTTCCCCGAAAGTTCCTTTTCCATGTCCGCGACAATCTCTTTGATGCGGGACTGTTCCTTCTCCGCTTCCTTGAAGGCGAGGAGGAGGTCGAGTTCGGAATTTTCCTGGACTTCGATGCCAAGGTCGTAGAACGGCTTGATGGGCGCGTTGCAGGCGAGGAAGTCGAACGGACGCGGCCCGAACGAGAAAATCTTCAACCGCTTGATGCCGATAATGACCCGGGCGATATTGATGAAGTCCGCTGCCTGTGCAGAAATCTGCTCCGGCAGCCCAACCGGATACTGCGGGACATACGACCGAATGCCCCGGAGCTTCTGGTTGTACGAATTGTTGAGGAGGCCGCAAAGGGCGTCGCCACGGTCGGCCTGGAGAACGCCGACGTCTTCCTCGGCGGCGGCGGCGACCATCGCCGGACCGTCGAAGCGTTCCATCAGCATCGTCGTCGGGCCTTCCGGTCCGAAGTTCCCGAGGTAGACGAGGAGGGCGTTGGCGCCGGCCTTTTTCAGATCGTCGAGGGCGGCCAGGGTGTCCTTCTCGTTCTCGATAACCACCGGGCAGCGGTGGTACGGGACGCCGTCCTTCTTGAGGAATGGCTCGAGGTTGTCCAGACGTTTCTTGGTCAGGCTGGCCGGGAAGCAGTCCCGGGACACGCCGACGACGCCGAGCTTCACTTCGGGGACATTGGTGATGTTTGCCATGATTGTGTTTCTCCTTGAGAGCGTGGTTCACCATATAACCGTGAAAGTTACAGGCTTGAAAAATGTCGTGCCAGTGCTCTTCGTCCGAGCATACGGACCGCCATGCCCGTTGTCCAGCCCTGCCCCCCTGTGGTCAGTTCCGCGCCGCCAACCGCCGGCTGAGAAGCTGCTGGACGCTGATGAAGAGGAAGAGAAGAGCGCCAAT
>JAJBTL010000138.1:1821-2832 GCA_020860865.1 Planctomycetota bacterium
GGTCTGAATAAGCCCAAGAATCAACACCCCCATGAGCGTCCCCGGCACGCCGCCGACGCCGCCCGTGAGGAGCGTCCCGCCGATGACCGCCGCCGCGATGGCGTCCATTTCGAGGCCGGTGAAGGAACTGGAATTCCCCGACTGCATGTAGAACGTGACGACTATCCCGGCCGAGGCCGCGCAGAACCCGGACAAGGCGTAGATGGCCACCTTCATCCGGTCCACCGGCACGCCCATCAGGCGGGCCGACGCTTCGTTCGACCCGATGGCGTAGACATAGCGGCCGAACCGGGTATAGCGGGCCAGGATGGTCCCGAGGATAACGAAGATGATAAGGCACGTCGCCGTAAACGGCAGCCTCACTTTCCCCTGGAGCGGTATCGCCAGGTTACGGATGGTCTCGGAATAGAACGCGTGCTTGATGGCGATGGACACGTCGTTCACGATAAACCCGACCCCTCGGGCAAAGAACATCCCGGCCAGGGTGACAAGGAACGGCGGCAACTGGAAGAATGATATTATCCAGCCCTGCACCGCCCCGAATAACGCACCGAGGACGAGCGCCAGGAACATGGCCGGTATCGGATGCATGCCGTTCTGGACATTCTGGGCAATGAAAATCGTCGTAAAGGCGATGACTGACGCCACCGAGAGGTCGATACCACCGGAGATGATGACGAATGTCATCCCGACCGCCGTGATGCCGGTGAAGGCATTATCGCCGAACAGGTTCACGAGCACCCGAAGGCGCATGAAGTTGTTGAAGTAGATGCCGCCACAGGCGTAGAGAGCTATGAGGACAAGGGCGGTGATGAGGAGCGTCATGTAGCGTCGGTTCATGCTGAAATGCCCTCCACGGTTATGCCGCTTCCTGGCGGCTGGCAAGATAACGTTTCACCCGTTCCGACTGGAGCAGGCACACGGCCAGGATGACGAGGGCCTTCGGCACCGGCGCCACCACCGGCGACACGTCCTTCGCGTACATCGTCGTCGTCAGGGTCTGGATAAGGA
>JAJBTL010000138.1:2842-7804 GCA_020860865.1 Planctomycetota bacterium
ATAAGGATGGCGCCGACGACGGAACTTGCCAGGTAGAACCGCCCGCCCGTCATCGCGGTGCCGCCGATGACGACGGACATGATGGCGTCGAGTTCGAGGTTGAGGCCGATGTTGTTGGCGTCGGCGGAGCGGATGTTCGAGGTCATAACGAGCCCGGCGACAGCGGCGCAGAATCCGGCGAAGACGTACACAAGATACTTGATGAGCCGTGAATTCAACCCGGCCCGCCGCGCCGCCACTTCATTGTCGCCGACCGATTCGACCATGTACCCGACCGCCGTCCCCCGAGTGAAGCTGTACGTCAATGCGAACATGATAAGCATGAGGATGAACGGGAATGGAATGGCGATAAAGCCGTTTCCGATGAAGGTAAGGATCGGGTCATTGAAGATAATGATCTGCCCGTTCGTGATAAGCTGCGCCACCCCGCGTCCCGCCACCATAAGGATAAGCGTCGCCACCATCGGCGGAATCCCCATTATCGCCACAAGAAAACCGTTCCACATGCCGGCGACAATGCCGAGGGCGAGGGCGGCGGCGATACAGGCGGCCGGCGAATAGCCGAGTTCCTTCGACATCATCGCCATCATCGCTCCGGCGATGGCCATTACCGCGCCTACGGAGAGGTCGATGCCGCCGCAGGCGATGACGAGGGTCATCCCGAGGGAAAGAATGGCGACCTTGGACGAATGGTTCAGGATGTCAATCGGCACGCCGTAAAGATGGCCTTCCCGCCAGTCCAGTTGGTAAAACTGCGGCGTAAAAAGGAGGTTGAAGAACAAGAGACAGGCCAGGGCCAGAAGCGGCCAGAATACGACATTCCGCGTCTTCCGCGTGTAATAGAGGAGCCCAAGCATGACCAGCCAGAAGACGACGATTATGGCTATTCTCATTTTTCCTTCCCCTCCTTGGACTGCTCGGCGATGACGCGGAGAATTTTCTGTTCCGTCACGTCGTCGCCGGTGAGTTCGCCGATTTTTTCCCGGTCCCGGAGAACGACAATCCGCTGGCTGTTCCGGACCACCTCGTCCAGTTCGGAACTGATAAGGAGGATGGCCATGCCTTCGCCCCTGAGCTTCTGGATAAGCTCCTCGATTTCCGCCCTGGCGCCGACATCGATGCCGCGCGTCGGTTCGTCAAGAATGAGAAGGCGGGGATGTACCGCCAGCCAGCGGGCGATAATCACCTTCTGCTGATTGCCGCCGGACAGGTTTTTCACCAACTGATCCCGGGACGGCGTCTTGATGTTCAGGGCCTTAATAAAGGAATCGGCAATCTCGTTCGCCTTCCACGGCGGGATTTTCCGGAGCGGTCCCATCTTCGCCTGCATGGCGAGGATGATGTTTTCCTTGATGGACAGGTTCGGGATAATGCCGGAGTATTTCCGGTCCTCCGTCAGCATCCCGAAGCCGAGCCGCATCGCCTTGGCGGGCGAGTCGAGGTGCACCTCTTTCCCATCCACCGTGAGGGTGCCGCAATCAGCCGCGTCGACGCCAAAGAGGAGGTTCGCCGTCTCCGACCGTCCCGACCCGAGAAGGCCGGCGAGGCCGAGGACTTCCCCTTCGTTCATGTCGAAGTCGATAGGGTTCAACGACCCCTTCCGCCCGAGGCGGCGGGCCGAGACAACCGTCTTCCGCCCCGACTCCGTCGTGCCGACGGCGCGCTTTTCGAGTTCCTTGACTTCGTCCAGTTCCTTCCCCATCATCTTCGCGACGAGGTTCAGCCGGGGCAGTTCCGCCGCCGGGAATTCCCCGACCAGTTCGCCGTTCCGGAGAACGGTGATGGTATCGGACACCCGGTACACCTGGTCCAGGAAGTGGGTGACGAAGACGATGCCCATTCCCTTTTCCTTCAAATTCCGCATGATGCGGAACAGTTCGTCCGCTTCCGCCTCGTCGAGGCTGGACGTCGGCTCGTCGAGGATAAGGACTTGGGCGTCGACGTCGAGGGCGCGGGCGATGGCGACCATCTGCTGGATGGCGATAGAACAGTCCGAGAGCTGCTTGTCCACGTCGATGGCGATCTTCAGGTCGAGGCGCGCGAGGGCCTGCCGCGCCCTTTCCCTGACCCGGCGCCAGCGGATAATCCCGGCGGTCCGGTCTTCCCGGCCGAGGCAGATATTTTCCGCCACGGTGAGGTGGGGGATAAGGTTCACTTCCTGGTAGACCGTGGATATGTGATACCGTTCCGCGTCCCGTGGCGAGGTCGGCGAAATGGCCTTGTTACTCATCTGAATAGTGCCGCCGTCTTTCGGATAGACGCCGGTGAGGACCTTGATAAGGGTGGACTTCCCCGCCCCGTTCTCGCCCATGAGAGCGTGAATCTGGTGGGTGCGGAGGGTGAAATCGACATTCGACAGCGCCTTGACGCCGGGGAAAAGCTTGTCAATCCCACGCATGGTAAGAAGAATTTCCTGGGTCATAATAGCCTCCGGCAGTTGCTGCACAGAGAATCGGGCGTTACCTATTTTCACTACGGCTTCGCGACGGTTTGAGTAAAACCGTGCCCGCCCGAAGACGGGCACGGTCGTCACTGTGCATTACGTAGAACCTGCGGGCAAATTCTTAGTACAGGGTGCGGCGCCAGGGGAGAAGGACCTCGGCGCACATGTAGTCGTAGGTACCTTCGATGGAGTAGACGATCTTCGGGATTTCCTTGCCGGCGACGAGGGCTTCCACCATGTCGTAGAACTGCGGGCCGATGAGCGGGTTGCATTCGACGGTGCAGTGCATCTTGCCCTGGGCGATGGCTTCGAAGGCGTCGGCGATGCCGTCAACGCCGATGAGGATGCATTCGGTGCCCGGGTTGATGCCGGCTTCTTCCAGGGCCTGGATGGCGCCGAGGACCATGTCGTCGTTGTGGCCGAAAATGATCTTCCGGGAGGCGCGGCCCCATTCAGGCGACTTGATGAAGGCTTCCATGACTTCCTTGCCCTTGGCCCGGGTGAAGTCGCCGGATTGGGACTTGACGATGTTCAGGTGCGGGTGGTTGGCGATAACCTTTTCGAATCCGGCTTTCCGGTCGATGGCCGGAGCGGCGCCGACGGTGCCGACCAGCTCGAACACTTCGCCCGAAACTTCGCCGTAACGGCCCATGAGTTCCCGGACCAGCCAGTTGCCGGCGTTTTCGCCTTCCTGGATGAAGTTCGAGCCGATGAAGGAGACGTACAGGCTGTCATCGGACGTATCGACGGTGCGGTCGGCGAGGATGACCGGGATGCCGGCGTCGCGGGCTTCGCGGAGGACCGGTTCCCACCCCGAGTTCACCAGCGGCGGCAGGCCGATGACGTCGACTTCCTGGGCGATAAAGGAACGTACCGCCTTGATCTGGTTTTCCTGCTTCTGCTGGGCGTCGGAGAACACGAGGTTGATGCCGCGCTTTGCCGCCTCACCCTTGATGGAGTCGGTGTTGGCGGTGCGCCACATGGATTCGGCGCCCAACTGGGCGAACCCGACGGTAATCTGGCCGGCCATGACGGTGCCGGCGGTGATGGCGAACGCCACCAACAATGCGAGTGCCTTTTTCATTCGACTCTCCTTTTTTCAACGGAAAAACTCCCAAAGACCACACAGCCAATACGTGATCGCGCCACGCGCGATTGACCGAAAATGTAACAACCGCCCTCCCCGGACCACAAACCCGTTTTCTCCCCGAAACAACGGCGTCAACGCCACCGTAATGGCGTTTTCGCACCGCCGTTCGCGTGAAAGCCGGTCCCCTCCCGCTCCGATTATGATTGCGTGACGGCCCGGCCCCCGGTATACTGGAGTATGGACACCGGGACACTCCGGAGGCAGCGAATGATCGACCTCGAACTCGAAGACATCAACGCCTTGGTCAAGTATTTCAATTATAAACGGGAACCCAGTTGCGGTTCGCGGTGCATCGATATGGGACGGGTTTTTTCACCGCCGCACACCGCCTATCCGCCCTACCCCGAGAAATTGCCGGTCGTCTACAAGGAAGTGATTACCGGCCGGCAGTTGAACGAACTTCACCTCGTCTATATCGACTCCGGTTCGGGCTGGTACAAGAACTCCGCCGGAGACAACTTCCGCGTCAGCGCCGGCACCGCCCTCCTCCTCTATCCGCACGTCTACCACTCCTACGCGCCGGACCCGAACGAAGGCTGGAGCGAGTTCTGGGTCGGTTGCGACGGCTCGTACCCGCAGTTCCTCATCGAGGAAGACGCCTTCCGGCGGAAAAACCACCCGACCCGCGTCGCCCTCTACCAGGGCCTGTCCGACGACTTCGGCCAACTCTGCCGCGTGGCCATGGGCCGCCATTCCCCGGTGATAAAGTCGCAACTCCTCGGCGGCGTCATCAACCGCATCCTTGGCCGCATGCTCGTCCTCGATAAATCGGTCGAGGCCCCTGTCGAACCCGGCAGCGCAGACGCCGTCGCCAAAATCCTCGCCTACCTGGACGAACGCATCGAAGGCGAAGTCGACTTCAAGACCCTTCCCGACCTGACCGGCATGCGCTACGACAAATTCTCCCGCCTCTTCCAGACCGAAACCGGCATGACCCCGCACCAGTATTACCTTGACAAGAAGATAAAGGCGGCGATAACCCTTCTTCAGTCCGGCCTGTCGGTAAAAGAGACGTCGTACCGCCTCAGTTTCGATTCGCCGTTTTACTTCTCGTGGCTGTTTAAGAAAAAGACCGGAGAATCACCGCAAGCGTTTAAAAGTCGGACCCCATAATTTCAGGCCGAAACAGGGAAAGGCGCCACGGCGGAAACGTCCGCTCCAGGTTGATTTTGGCCGCCTACAACAGCAAAACGAACATTCGCTCAACTTCAGGGCGTCGGATACTGGTCACAGGGTGTCGGGATGCGATGGCTTTGATGAAATATGCTTAAATGTGGGTTTTGCTTTCTTTAGTATTTCGTTTCGACAATTGCAGTATAACACTTTTAAACCTGTTCGCAATGCCTTTTTCCAACAATTGCATGCACTT
>JAJBTL010000223.1:0-3996 GCA_020860865.1 Planctomycetota bacterium
GGGACAACCGATCATCGACGACAGGCAGGCGGTCCGGCGGGTGCGGCGTTTTTCGATGATGAGGACGCATTCCACCAGTTCGCGGTTACGGCCGTGGCGGGCGCGGTCTGGGTTGCCGTCGTCGTTGCCGTTATCGCCGTCCTGCGACGGTGATGACGCGTTCGTCGGCGACCCGGTTTCGAGGAGCCATTTTTCCGTGAGTTCGTCGGCGGCGATGCGGTGATCGCGTTTCTGGAACGTCCGGACGACGCCGTCCGCGGCGAGGCGCGCGCGGAGCGCGGCCGGCAGGTTTTTCATCGCCCTGAACGAATCGGCCCGGCTGATGTGGAGCCAGCCGAAGAATTGTTTGGCCCGAAACGCCGGTTCGCCCGCGTCCCGCAGCCAGGCCGCGATCGCCTCTTCCGACTGTCCCAGCCAGTGGCGTCCGCCGTTCTTCACATCCGAGTCTGTGACCATATATGTAAAAAGCCTTTGATTCGCCGGTGCGGTTGCGGTACTTTTGATCGTTTCCCGGCCGGACGTTTCACCGGTGTGAAGTCGCGTCCCGGTCCGGTTTTTTGGAGCATCGCCAATCGGACCGCGACAGCGCGGACCGACTTCATTATTTGGAACCATAATGCCAATAGCAAGAGACGAACAACTTTCCCGCCTCGCGCCCGCCCTCGCCGTCGTCGCCGGGCCGGGCCAGTACGTCGGCGGCGAACACAACGCCGTGTTCAAGCCAGACGCGCGCCTCCGGGTCGCCCTGGCATTCCCCGACGTCTATTCCGTCGGCATGAGTCACCTCGGCCTTCGCATCCTCTACGAAATCGCCAACGCCATGCCGGACGTGGCGGCGGAACGGGTCTTCGCGCCGTTCCCGGACATGGAGCAGGCGCTCCGGGAAAACGGCCTCCGCCTCGCCACCCTCGAATCGTCGACGCCCCTCGCCGAATGCGGCATGGTCGGGTTTTCCCTGTCCTACGAACTGGCGGCGACGTCCGTTCTGACCATGCTCGACCTTGGCAGCATTCCGCTGACCCGGTTCGAGCGGGAAAACAGCGCCGCCCCGATAATCGTCGCCGGCGGCCAGGCCACGGCCAATCCGGAACCGCTGTCCGATTTCTTCGACGTGTTTTCCATCGGAGAAGGCGAGGAATCGCTCCCCGAACTTCTCGCCGTCATCCTTGACCACGGCCCGGTGACTGCGGAAAACCGCCGCGATCTTCTCCGGAAAATCGCCGTCCGGGTGCCCGGGTCCTACGTCCCCGCCCTCTACGACACGAAGACGCTCGAGGACGGCTCCGTCGTCGTCGTCCGGCCGTCTGACCCGGACATACCGTACCCGATTCCCCGGCGCTTTGTCCGGGACTTCGACGCGGCGCCGCAGGCGGTTCGGCCGGTGGTGCCGATTCACGAGACCGTGCACGAGCGGGCGGTTATCGAAGTCATGCGCGGCTGTCCGAACGGCTGCCGCTTTTGCCAGGCCGGCTACAATACCCGGCCGGTCCGGGAACGGTCGCCCCTGACCCTGGTACGGGCGGCGCGGGAATGTCTCGCCGCCACCGGCTACGACGAGGTCGGGCTTCTCAGCCTCAGCACGTCCAACCATTCACGGTTCGACGAATTGGTGACAAACCTCGACCGCGAACTGGCGCCCCGGGGAATATCGTTGTCCCTTCCGAGCCTCAGGGTCGACGACGCCCTGTCCGGCATACCGTCCCGCGTGTCGTCGGTGCGGAAGTCCGGCCTCACCGTCGCGCCGGAAGCGGGCAGTGAACGGCTCCGGGCGGTTATCAACAAGGATGTCAAAAACTCGGACCTCCTGGACGCGGCGGAGGAAGCGTTCCGCCGGAATTGGCGCCAGATAAAATTGTATTTCATGATCGGACTGCCGACGGAGACAGAGGAAGACGTCCTCGCCATCGCCAGCCTCGCCGAATCGGTGGCGGACAAGCGGCCGCGCGGCAAAGGCACGGGCGGCCGTCCCGCCGTGCACCTGTCCGTCAGTAACTTTGTCCCAAAGGCGTTCACTGCGTTCCAGTGGAAAGGCGCGGCCCGGCCGGACGTTTTGGCCGAACGGCAACGGCGCATTCAGGAAGCGGTGAACCGGCGCCGCGTCGCGTTCCACGGTCACGACACACACACGTCGCTCCTCGAGGCGGTTTTTTCCCGTGGCGACCGCCGCCTTGGCGAGGTCGTTCTCGACGCCTGGCGGAACGGCGCGCGGCTTGACGCCTGGTCGGAACACTTCCGGCCGGACCTCTGGCAAAAGGCGTTCGCCATCGCCGGGCTCGACCCGGTGGCCCTGGCCTGCCGGGACATCGACATCGAAGCGGAACTGCCGTGGGACCACATCGACAACGGCGTGACGAAGGCGTTTCTTCTGCGGGAATACGAGCGGGCGCTCAGGGCCGAGCCGACGCCGGCCTGTTCCCCGAAGCACTGCGCCGCCTGCGGCATGCCGGACTGCACGTTCAGCGGCGGGTCGCGCCTCCATAACGAATAACGGTTGGCCGCCTAACAATTGGCCGCCGGTTCACCGTGTGATTGTTTGTCGCGCGTTTTTGTGAAAAGCCGGTCGACGAGGCACAGGGAGTGACGGGAATCAACCGAGTTTTTGTACCGCTTGAAAAGCGATGAAAGCGAATTCGAGGAGAAGAAAGATGGACAGTTTGCGGACATTGGAAAACGTTCCCGGCTTCAAGGTGGCGGTGGCTTCGGCCAACGTCCGCGACTGGGCCGAGCCCCGGAACGACATCGCCCTCATCGTCGCCGACGCGCCGGTCGCCGCCGCCGGCGTCTTTACCCAGAACCAGGTGTCGGCGGCGCCGGTGAAAATCGACAAGAAACACCTAAAAACATCCGACAGTATCGCCCGCGCCATCATTGTCAACGCCGGCAACGCCAACGCCTGCACCGGCAAGGACGGCAAGAAAAACGCCCACCGCTGCGCCGTCCAGGTGGCGGAGGCGCTCACGGCGCCGGAGGACCACATCCTCCTCGCCTCCACCGGCGTCATCGGCCGTCAGCTCCCGATGGACCGGATGGAAAAGGGCATCGCCAAGGCCCTCACGGACCTCGGCAAGGCCAAGCCGGGCGACTTCGCCAAGGCCATCATGACGACGGATCTTCGCCCGAAGGAAGCCAGCCTTCTCCTCGATACCGACGACGGCGTCGTCATCGCCGGCGCCTGCAAAGGGAGCGGGATGATTGCCCCGAACATGGCGACGATGCTCGCCTTCGTCCTCACAAACGCCGCCGTCTCCCCTCGCGCCCTCAAGGCCGGGCTGAAGGAAGTCGCCGACGCCACCTTCAACATGGTGACGGTGGACGGCGACACGTCGACGAACGACAGCCTGTTCGTCATGGCCTCCGGCGTCACGGACGGTCCGGCCATCGACAAGCCGTCCGGGAAACGCTACGACAAATTCCTCGCCGGCCTCTACGAAATTTCCATGAGCCTCGCCCGGCAGATCGCCATGGACGGCGAGGGCGCCACCAAGCTCGTCAAAATCCGCGTCGTCAACGCGAAGCGCCACAAGGACGCCGTCGCCGCCGCCAAATCCATCGCCGAAAGCCCCCTCGTCACGACCGCCTTGTTCGGGAACGATCCGAACTGGGGCCGCATCATCTGCGCCCTCGGCCGGAGCGAGGCGAAGGTCGACGAGGACCGGGTGTCCATGACCCTGTGCGGACGGCGGATGTTTTCGAAAGGGGCGCCGGTCATATTTGACGAAAAGGAATTGTCCGGGCTCATGAAGGCGAAGGAAATAGAACTCGAGGTCGACCTCGATCTCGGCAAGGAGGACGCCCTCATGCTGACCTGCGATTTCTCATACGAATATGTCAAAATCAACGCCGATTACACGACGTGACCGACGGCGACGTTCCCATGGAAACAACCGACCCGACAGACAGATCGCGCCCGCGACTCCGCATCATCGTCGGCACCACCGCCAGCGGCAAGGAACGGCTGGCCCGCGCGGTGGCCCGGCGGATTGGCGGGGAAATCGT
>JAJBTL010000223.1:4006-7768 GCA_020860865.1 Planctomycetota bacterium
CGGCGCCCCGCCACCCCGCCCCGCCGGGGGGGCGCCGCTGGTTTTTTTGGGCGCGCGGCCCCCCCCCCCCCCGCCCCACGCCGCCATCGCCGATATTGTCAGTCGCGGTCGGGTGCCGGTACTGTCAGGCGGGACGGCGTTCTATTACAAGGCGCTTCTTGAGGGCCTTTTCGAAGGACCCGGGGCGGACGCGGCGCTCAGGGCCGGACTCGAGGAACGCGCCGCCCGCGACGGCCCGGCGGCGCTCCACGCCGAATTGGCGGAAAAAGACCCGGCGGCGGCGGCGAAGATTCATCCGTCCGACGCCCGGCGCCTTATCCGCGCCCTCGAAGTGCATGCCATCACGGGACGCCCGATTAGCGAGCGGCAACGGGAATGGGCGCATTTTCATTCAGATGACGTCGAAGAACGGCGACGTCATTTTTTCGCCGAACCACGGTACCCGTTCGCCATGGTGCGTATCGTCCGTGGCCGCGACGACACCCGCTCCCGTGTTGCTGAACGTATTGCCCGGATGGCGGCGTCCGGCCTCCGGGACGAGGCGCGGCGGGTGTGGGAAAACCGGGACCGCATATCCCGGACGCCACTCCAGGCGGTCGGGTACAAGGAGTTCTTCCCGTACTTCTCCGGAAAGGCGACCTGGGAAGAGGCGGTGGAACGGCTCCGCCTCAACACGAACCGCCTGGTCCGAAGCCAGGACACCTGGTTCCGGAAATTCCCCGCCGTTGAAGTGCCGATGAGTCCGGACGCGGACACCGAGGCGGTGGCGGACGAAGTGGCGGCGGGAGCGTTGGCACCGTGAACTTCATGCCGGTGGAATCCGATCCGAGTTCGCTACAGGCGCGGTTGAAAATTATTTCAATTTTCTTCTTTTAACCGGTTGTTCTTCGTTTATAATGAACTTGTTGTGCCGACGGACGCCCGAGGCGTCCGTTTTTGCATGAAGGATAGGAGACAGGTTACCATGCGCGAAAACGCCAAAGACATCGCTCAACGCGTGCGCGGACTGAGAGAGGACATGGGGGTATCGGCCACGGAGATGGCGGAGTGCGTTCAGGTTTCGGCCGAACAGTACGCTGCCTACGAATCCGCGGCCGAGGATATTCCGGCCTCGGTCCTTACCGAGATTGCCGTCCGCCTCAAGGTCGATCTCGGCACCATACTCACCGGCACGACGCCGAAGATGTCACTTTTCTCGGTGACCCGGAAGGGTCGCGGCGCCAGCGTGCCCCGGAGAAAAGGATATCTGTACGAAAGCCTGGCCTCGGCGTTTCGCGACGCCAAGTTCGAGCCGTTCGTCGTCACCCTGCCGATGACCGAGGGCGACGCGCCGATTCCGCAGAACGAACACCCGGGCCAGGAGTTCAACTATATTCTCGAAGGTTCGATGCTGGTCAAGGTTCAGGACAACGAAGTAACCCTGAACGAAGGCGATTCGGTAATTTTCGACGCCACCGTCCCGCACGGCATGAAGGCCGTCGGCGGCCGGCCAAGTTCCTCGCCATTATTACCGTATAACATCCGACCCGAAGGCCGGCAGGCTCTGCCATAACCCCGGCCTGGCGGCCGGGGTTATTTTCATAGGCCGGGCGCGAAGAACGCGCCGCGCCGGCGGGAACATTTTTACTCGCGTTTCGTTGTATAAGCCAATCGGCTCGTCATCTGGATTGTTTATACTGAAGTGCGCTGAAATTCGGTTATTTAATCCCGTAACCTCCATGCGCGCTTCAGGCTTGGGATATACGTTTCCCGAAAGTTAAAATGGCTTTGGTATAAATACATGAGTGATTTTTTACATCTATTACGATATTTCCCGTGAGGACCCAGAACAATGTCACTACTCGAACGTTATTGCCCGCAGACCGAGTTCGCCTCGTTTGAAGACTTTGCCAAAAACTTCAAACTGAACATTCCGGATGACTTCAATTTCGCCCACGACGTCGTCGACTGGTACGCGGACAACGAACCCGACCGGAAGGCCCTCGTCTGGTGCAACGACCAGGGCGACGAATTGATCCTCACCTTCGGCGAACTGCGGCGCCGCGCCGACCAGACCGCCAATTTCTTCAAGAGTCGCGGTGTTAAAAAAGGCGATGCCGTCATGCTCTGCCTCAAGGGCCGCTGGCACTTCTGGACCTGCGTCGTCGCCCTCCACAAACTCGGCGCCATCGGCGTTCCCGCCACCCACATGATGCAGACCAAGAACGTCGTCTATCGTCTGCAAAAGCTCGGCTTCAAAATGATCCTGGCCGCCAAGGAAGCCACCCTCATGGCGAACATTCGGGAAGCGGTCGCCGAAGTTGGCCAAAAAATCGACCTCTGTTCCGTCGACGGGCCGGTTGACGGCTGGGAGGATTTCAACGTCCTCGTCGACGCCATGCCGGCCGGCTTCGAACGTCCGGCGAAGGGCAGTCCGGAAGCGACCACCATCCGGGAATACATCCTCCTCTACTTCACCTCCGGCACCACCGGCTTCCCGAAGATGATTCAGTTCGACCACGCCTACCCGCTTGCCCACATCACCACCGCCGCATTCTGGCACGACTGTTTCGACTCGACGGCGGCCTCCACTACTCCGTCGCCGCCACCGGCTGGGCCAAATGCGCCTGGGGCAAAATCTACGGCCAGTGGCTCTGTGGCTGCGCCGTCTTCGCCTACGACTACGACACCTTCAACGCCACCGAGATGATGGAGAAGATCGGCAAATACCAGATAACCTCCTTCTGCGCGCCGCCGACCATCTACCGCATGATGATCAAGGAAAGCCTCGAAGGCCACGACTTCTCCAGCCTCAAGCACTGCTGCGTCGCCGGCGAACCGCTGAACCCGGAAGTCTACAACCGCTGGCTCGAGAAAACCGGCCACAAGCTCTTCGAAGGCTACGGCCAGACCGAGATGGGCGTCTCCGTCGCCACCACCAAGTGGATGGAACCGAAGCCGGGCTCGATGGGGCGGCCGATGCCGATTTACGAAATCGCCCTGATGAACAAGGACGACGGCACCTTCTGCGAACGCGGCGAAATCGGCGAAATAGTCCTCAAGGCCGACCGCGACAACCCGCCTCCCGGACTGTTCCGTGGCTACCGTGACGACGACGAACTGACCGATTCGTCCTGGTACGACGGCTGGTACCACACCGGGGACCAGGCCTGGATGGACGAGGACGGCTACCTCTGGTTTGTCGGCCGGGCCGACGACCTTATCAAGACCAGCGGCTACCGCGTCGGTCCGTTCGAGGTCGAGTCCGCCGTCATGCAGCACCCGTGCGTCCTCGAGTGCGCCATCACGGGCGTGCCGGATCCGGTACGCGGGCAGGTCATCAAAGCCACCATCGTCCTTGCGAAGAACTATCTGCCGAAGCCCGGGTCGACTCCGGAAGAGATCGCCGAGTACCGCAAGAAGCTCGCGAAAGAGGTTCAGGAAAAGGTCAAGGAAGTGACGGAACCGTATAAGTATCCGCGCGTCGTCGAATTCGTCCCGGAACTGCCGAAGACCATCAGCGGCAAGATCCGTCGCGTCGAAATCCGCCAGGAGGACACGCTCAAGATGACCAGGGAATCGGAATAGGTTTTCCCGATTTGTCAAAACGGACGGGCATCGTCCGCGCGGCGATGCCTGTTCTACAAGAGAAATGCTGTTCTATAATTGCTGTAATACGTCACCCAAGGAAATCGCCATTGCCGGCCTCACCGGCACTTCACTGTTTGCTCTAGGTTCTGTCTGAATTATCCGACGGTGCAATTTTCCGAAGCAAGCGCCTTA
>JAJBTL010000254.1 GCA_020860865.1 Planctomycetota bacterium
TGTGGAAGGTGTTCCGTGATGTTTTCGCCGACGATGTCGTGGGGCGGCGTGCATTCGGGAACGCTCGAACCGGCGTTTTCCATCAGGCAGATGTGGCGATAGCCGACGCCGGGATGGAGGGTGATGCCGTCGACGTTGAGTTCCGTTTGCAGGTGCTCGATAATTTCCCGGCCTTCCTCGGTCGAGATGTGGCCGGCCGAATAGTCCACCATGACGTGTTCCGGAGAGACGGTGACAAGGTTGGCCCGGAACACCGCATCGCCTTCCGGCACGGTGATGTCGAGGGATGCCGCTTCGAGGGCGGCGCGGCCGTGGAAGCCGACGCGCGGATCATAGCCGAAGAGGGAAAGGTTGGCGACGTCGGAACCGGGTTTACAGCCGTCCGGAACGGTGAGGGCTCGGCCGAGGCGGCCTTCCCGGGCAATGCGGTCCATGGCCGGCGTGGCTGCGAGCTCGAACGCGGTTTTGCCGCCCTGTTCTTCAATGGGTTCGTCGGCGGCGCCGTCGGGGATGATGAGAATGTACTTCATGGTGGTCTCCGCGTGATAATTTTTTCAGAATCTGCTCTTGCCCAACCGGTACGGAAGGGAAATAATAGCGAATGCAAGCGGGTAGACAACCGGCCTCCAGTTCCGGAGGAGGATGGTTCCGGAACGGTGGCGCCACGTCTACCTCATGACGGGAAGCTGTTTAGAACCGGCTCCCGCCTCAATAGTACATATTTTTAGGGCCATTGCCAGCGGGAGATTTCATTGTCATCGACGAAACAACCGAATTCCATCACTTTTCGTCCGGGAAAACCGGAGGAGTACGAAACCGTCCTCGATATCCAGCGCCGCGCCTACCGCCTGAAAGAAGCGCCGCTGTACGGCGACGACCTGCCACCGTTCAAAGAGACGCCCGAGACGATAGCCAGGGAGGAGCGGGAAGGAAAAAAGCTTTACGTGGGTGAACACGACGGCCGCGTCGTCGCCTCCATGCGGGTCAAACCGTTGGCGGACGGCTGGATCTATTGGGGCCGGCTTTCCGTCGACCCGGACCTCCAAGGCCGCGGCCTCGGCCAGGCCATGGTCCAATCGGTCGAGACCGCCTTCCCGGACGCCGACGGCTATGTCCTGGACTGCGGCGAGAGGAGTGAGGAAAATTTCCACATTTACTCAAAGATGGGGTACAGGAAAACTGGCGAAGGATTCCAGGTACCGGGCGGACCGTATGTCCATGTCATGAAAAAGCCACGGCGACCCAAATAGGCTCGCCCGGCCCAGATATACCAAAGCCACTTTGAATTTCGGGAAAACGTCTATCCCAAGCCCGAAGCGCGCATGGAGGGTATAGGATCAGATAGCCGAATTTCCAGCGCGCTTCAGTATAGCGTCTCCGGAGTATGGGAAATGATACGAACTTTTATCGCCGCCGAGTTGTCCGAACCGGTCCGGAACGGTTTGGCGAAACAGATATCCGCCTGCGCCGCCGCCGCTCCGCTGGTGAAATGGGCCAAGCCGGACAATCTCCACCTCACCTTCCGCTTTCTTGGGGACATCAAGGAAAACGACCTGGCCGAACTCTTCGACATCCTCGAGGAAGCGGTCGATCCGCTGCCGCCATTTCCCCTGGAAGTCAAGGGTATCGGCGCCTTTCCGAACTGGCGCCATCCCCGGGTGGTGTGGGCCGGCTGCGGCGAGGGTCGGGACGATGCCATCACCCTGGCCGGCGCTGTCGAGGATGCAGTCGTCGACCTCGGGTACGAACCGGAACGCCGCCCATTCAAACCGCATTTCACCCTTGGCCGGGTCAAGCAGCCGGCGGACGCCTACGGGTTGTCAGACGCTGTTGCCGGACTTGAGGAAAAGGTCTACGGATATATCGACGTCGACGCGGTGGTGGTGTTTATGAGCAGCCTGAGGCGGACCGGCCCGGTATACGCGCCGATGGCGCGGTTGCCGTTGAACGGCTGAGTACGACCGAATCGACACACCCGTTATCAGAATGGCGTTTGGTTCCACTTTGGACCGGCCGTACCGTTACCAGCCCCTGCCCTCCTCACCTCCACCCTCGCCATCGCCGGTATCGACGGTGATGTCTGTTTTCAAGTCCGCCTGGGTGCCGTCGCCAAAACCGTCGAAGGACGATCCCTTACGTATTCCCTTGAATAGGAGTTCAAGCTCGGTCGGGTTCTCCGTATTCTGGAGCGCCGTCTCCGGCGTGATCAGGCGCTGATTGATAAGATTGACAAAGGCCTGGTTGAAGGTCTGCATGCCATAATACGCCCCGTCCTCGATAGCGTCCTCCAGGCCGTACAGCTTGTTCTCGGCGATAAGCTGACGGATGGTCTCGTTGACGACCATGATTTCCTGGGCCGCCACCCGGCCGCCGCCGATCTTCGCGGGAAGGCGCTGGCAGATGATGCCCCGGAGGAGCATCGACAATTGGGTCCGCGTCGCGTCCCGCACCTCCGGGGGCGTCATGTCGAGGAGGCGTTAGAGGGTTTGGACAGCGTTGTTTGTGTGAAGGGTGGCAAATACGAGGTGACCGGTTTCCGCCGCCGTTATGCCGAAGCCGATGGTTTGGCGGTCGCGCATTTCACCCATGAGGATAATGTCCGGGTCCTGCCGCAGGACGGACTTGAGGGCGGCGTCGAGGCTGTCCGTGTCTATCCCGAGTTCACGCTGGTTGATGGCGGCCCGTTTGTCCTCGTAGACGAATTCGATGGGGTCCTCGATTGTCATGATATGGACCGGACGGGTCATGTTGATATGTTCAATCATGGCGGCAAGGGTGGTGCTTTTCCCCGATCCGGTGGGACCGGTGACGAGGATGAGCCCGTTTTCCTGATCCGCCAGTTTGTTTATGCTGGCCGGCAGGCCGAGTTTTTCCGCTGTTGGCACTTCCAGGGGGATGCGACGCATGACAGCGCCGGGCTCGCCGCGCTGACGGAACATGTTGACGCGGAACCGGGCCTCGCCTTCAAGATAATAGGAAAAATCCGCTTCGTTGGTTTCCGCGAACTGCCGCAGGGACTGGCTGGTCATAATCGGGGTCAGGAGCGTCTCGATGTACGCGCCGGTTATTTTCGGCAACTCGAACGGCCTGAGCTCACCGTCAATCCGGACAATGGGCGGCCGGCCGTGCTTGAGGTGAAGGTCGGACGCGCCAACCGTCCCCATCCATTTAAACAGATCCTGAATAGTCATGACGCCTCCCCGGCTGACTCCATATCGGACTGTGCGGCACTGCCTGCGAGTTCCTCCCGCCGCCATTTCTCGAGAAGCGCCGCCGGCGGGTCCTTTTCTCCGGCCCAGGCGGCTTTTTCCATGCGGTTCAGGGCGGCGCCGGTCTCCAGCGTAATCCGGGACTGTTCCGCCTTTCTGAGCGCCTTGTCGCTACTTGGCACTATGGGCGGGTCGATAAGCACTTTGAGGTGATGCGGCCGGGGAAAACTGCGGCCACGGGACCAGCTTTGAAAACTGCCCCAGATATAGACCGGGAGGACCGGGGTAAGATTCCGCACCGCCAGCATGCCGACGCCGGGTTTCATCTCCTGAAGGGCGCCGTCGTGGGAACGGGTGCCTTCCGGGAACATGACAACGGCGTTCCCCTGCTGCAACCGGTCGCCGAAGGCGCGGAGGGCGTCGCGGGAGTCGCCGTCCCGGTCCAAGGGGAATGCGAAGTTCTGCCGGATAAGCCAGGAAAAGCCGGGAACGTCGAAAAGCGTCCGCCGGGCCATGAAGTGGAGCGGTCGGTCAAAGGCGGCTCCAAGGATCATCGGATCAAGGTGGGACGCATGGTTGCAGGCGACGATGAGGGGACCGGTCGGTGGCGTGTTTTCCTTGCCGTGGACTTCCAAACCGCCGCCGACAAAAAAGGCGACGCGAAGAAACGTGCGGGACGCGGTGTAAATTAAAATGCCCATATAACTCCCCACACAGAGTGGACGATGCCGCTAGTACGTAGTCAAGATTGTGATCGTGTTTTTGTGCACAGTCAATTTCCTCACAGTTCCGCATTAGGGATTGATATCCACATTTTTCTAGCTTGACTGTGCACTAGAGCGCATTGTTAAGCGTCTCGACGCGCCATACTTCGTCAAAATCGGCTCTCGGGGTGATTTTGGGCCGTACCGCCGGCCCAAAAGCCAAGCCCGCCGCCGATTTTTCTTCGTCTGGCACGACGATTCCCAACGTAACAACACGATCTTACACAACAAACCCGCGCCCACCAAGTGGACGCGGGCATGGAATACCTCTCCCGGTCGCTTCCCCGGAATGGCCCGGCTCGACAGCGGGTTTACGTATGAATTCTACAGATCGAACGACGGCATGGCGGTGACATTCATGTCGGCCATGACCCGGTCGATATTAAGGAGAATCTTGACCTGGTCGCCGACCTTGCCGAGGCCACGGATGGATTCATGATCCGAGCCCGAGCCGAAGCGCGGCGGGTCTTCGATCTGGTCGTCACGGATGTCCATGACTTCCTTGACCGTGTCGACAATCATGCCCATCCAGGTGCCGCTGACATCGACAACGATGATACAGGTCTCGGACGTGTGCTCGATCTCTTCCATGCCGAATTTCAGCCTGGTGTCAATGACCGGAATAACCTTGCCGCGAAGATTGATAACACCCTTGACAAAGTGGGGCGCCTGCGGCATCGGGGTAATGGGGAGGAGACTGAGGATTTCCTTGACCTTGAGGATCTCCAAACCGTACTGCTCGCCATTGAGCACGAAGGTAAGGTACTTGCCGCCACGGGTCGTTGTCGTTTCCGCTGCGCTCATCATGTCTCCTTGTCTATGACGCGATTCTTCAGGCAGTAAGTGGTTGCAACACTAAAGGCTTTAGGCTACTTCTAAAAACTTCGTTTTCTAGATTTTGGAGCGGCTCGGACCTTCTCGTGGTGTTTTATAACTCCCCAACTGCCGGGAGTTACAAAACACCCTGCCAGAGCCTCCCCGCTCCAAAACCAAGAAAACGATAGTTTTTAGAGGTACCCTTTACTTGCCCCATAGTATACCAAAGCGAACGACGGAACGCAATATCAAAATATCCCGCCGAACAAACAGTTATGTCGATACGTCATGGCGGTTGAACGGCAAAGATGCCGCGTCCCCCGCCAACAGGCCATTGTGGGAGTTTCCGTGCTACTTCCGACAGTAACTCAGTCCCTGACCGCGCCGTAAGGCAGTTCAAGCGGCACATTGGCGTCGAACCACGCCTTCCGGGACAGGAAGTACCCGAGGGCGGCGACCGCGACGACGAGGCCGATAATATTCGACACCATGTGCGGAAGGTTCAGGCCGATACGTTCCATGCATATGTAACTGATGACAACCGCCGTCATGATGGTGGCGGGCAGACTGGCTATCCAGTGGAAGGACTGCCGCTTAACCAGGTAGGCGGCCGCGGTCCAGAGGACGATGGTGGCAAGGGTCTGGTTCGACCAGCCGAAATAGCGCCAGATGATGTTGAAGTCGACAAAAGTCAGGGCGATGCCGATGGCAAAAATGGGAATGGCGATGAACAGACGGTTGGCGGTGGCTTTCTGTCCATACCCGAACATGTCGGAAATGGTGAGTCGGGCGGCGCGGAAGGCGGTGTCGCCGGACGTGACAGGGAGGACCACCACACCCAAAATGGCCAGAACGCCGCCGACCGGACCGAGAAGCGTGGTGCAGACCTGGTTGCCGACTTGACCGGGGTTCCCGGCCGCCATGAGTGCTTCCGGGCTTTCATAGAAGGTCATGCCGGCGGTCGCCCAGATAAGGGCGATGATGCCTTCGGCGATCATCGCGCCGTAGAAGATGCTCCTGCCCTGGCGTTCATTCGCCATGCAGCGGGCCATCATCGGCGACTGGGTGGCGTGGAAGCCGGACAGCGCGCCGCAGGCGATGGTGACGAACAGGAGGGGCCAGATCGGCAGTCCCTGCGGGTGCTGGTTGGTCCATTCGGCCCAACTGTAGAACTCATAGCCATTGGCAATGAGGCCGCCGGCGACGCCCACCGCCATAATTATAAGGACGACGGCGAAGAGGGGGTAGAGGCGGCCGATGATGACGTCAATCGGGAGGATGGTGGCGAGGAAGTAGTACGCGAAGATAATGGCCACCCACACGGCGACGTTCCAGCCGGTCAGGCCGGTCAGAAGACCGGCGGGCGCGGCGACGAACACGGTGCCGACCAGCACCAGGAGAACGACGGCGAAGACGCGCATGATCTGCTTGAAAATGTTACCAAGGGTGTAGCCGACAATATCCGGCGTCGATTTTCCGTGATAGCGGCTGGAGAGCATGCCGGAAAAATAGTCGTGGACGCCGCCGGCGAAAATCGAGCCAAGCACAATCCACAAGAGAGCGGTCGGACCGTACAGGGCGCCCATGATGGGACCGAACACCGGACCGACGCCGGCGATGTTCAGGAGTTGGATGAGAAATACTTTCCACCCGGGCATCCGGATATAATCAACGCCGTCCGCCAGCCGTTCACAAGGCATGTCGTGTTTATCGTCGGCTCCGAATAACTTCTCGACTACCCGGCTGTACAGGGCAAACCCGAGAATTAGGGCGACAACCGCGATAAAAAAGTACATGTAGTTCGGCATACTCGCTCCATATCAGTAAGACCGCAAATAAACCCCTCAACTCCCCGAAATCTTTGCTACGTTGCACTTATCCCTGAAAAAACAGGGAGGCTCACCCCGGATCGTGAATACAATTAATGGGTTACGTATTTGCTCTGTCCGAATATTTAAAGGCCGCCCCGTTGGGGAAGCGGCCAATACGTCAAGCATAAGTATTCAGATTAATTACTTCCGCATGTAGATGGTCGGTTTGACATATTCAAACCGGTGGTTGACGCCGCTCAGGCTTTCCGAGTGGCCGATGAACAGGTAGCCGCCGGAAGCGAGGTTGTCGTAATAACGGTTGATCAACGCCTCCTGGGTCGGACGGTCGAAGTAGATCATGACGTTCCAGCAGAAGATGAAGTTGAACTTGTTCCTGAACGGCCATTCGGAAAACAGGTTGAGGTGGCGGAAGGTGATCATCTTCCGCAGTTCCGGCCGCATCTGGTAGGCCGGCTTGCCTTTTTCATCGGTGACGCTGTTCAGGTACTTCTTTACCAGGGCCGGCGGGATGCCGTTCACCCGGTCCTTCCCGTACACGCCGCGCTGGCCATGGGCGACGACTTCGGTATCGATATCGGTGGCGAGGAGTTTGACATCCCATTCCTCCATCCGGGTGACCGATTCCGAGATGGTCATGGCCATGGTGTACACCTCTTCGCCGGTGGAACAGCCGGCCGACCAGCCGCGGAGGCGGATTTTCCCTCCAGAGCGGGCGTTGGACTGTTCCAGCTTTGGAATAAGCGTGGACGAGAGGAATTGGAAATGTTCGTTCTCGCGGAAGAACGAAGTCAGGTTGGTGGAAATGGCGTTCATCACTTCGCGGAGCGCTTCGCCGGTGGTGTCGGACTGCATCCAGGCGAAATATTCCTTGAACCCGGACATGTTCCTCTGGCGGATGACCTTGCCGAACCGGGCGCGAACAAGCTCCATTTTATTCTTGCCAAGGTTGATACGCGCTTTTTCGTAGATATACTTGCATATCTTGTTGAACAGTTCATCGGTTAAATCATCTTCGCGCGCGTACATGCGGGTCGTGTGCGAACGTGGTCCCAATGTCATGGCCATCCATCCGTATAGCGTGTGAAAATGCTTGTGAGCCTTCCCGTGTGCATTTCGTCTAAATT
>JAJBTL010000398.1 GCA_020860865.1 Planctomycetota bacterium
GCCCTCTCCATCTTCGGCGACCACTCCGACGTCATGGCCTGCCGCCAGACCGGCTGGGCGATGATGGCCGGCACGAACGTCCAGGAAGCCCACGACCTGGCCCTCGTCTGCCAGGCTGCGACGCTCCGCTCGCGGATCCCGTTCGTCTCGTTCTACGACGGCTTCCGCACCTCCCACGAAATCCAGAAAATCGAACTGCTGTCCAAAGACGACATGCGGTCGATGATCGACGACAAACTGGTCCGCGAGTTCCGCGCCCGCTCCCTGACGCCGGACAACCCGACCATCCGCGGCACCGCCCAGAACCCGGACGTGTTCTTCCAGGCCCGTGAAGCCTGTAACGGCTTCTACGACGCCTGCCCGGGCATTGTCGAAGAAGAGATGAACAAATTCGCCAAACTGACCGGCCGCCAGTACAAGCTATTCGACTACTACGGCGCCGCCGACGCCGACCGGGTCATGATCCTCATGGGCTCGGCCGCCGACGCCGCCCAGGAAATGGTCGACTACCTGAACTCAAAGGGTGAAAAGGTCGGTGTTATCGTCATCCACCTCTACCGGCCGTTCTCCATCAAGCATTTCATCGCCGCTCTGCCGAAGTCCGTCAAGGCCGTCGCCGTCCTCGACCGGACCAAGGAACCCGGTTCCCTCGGCGAACCGCTGTACGAAGACGTCCGCACCGCCTTCGGCGAAGCCATGCAGGACGACAAGTCCCTCTTCGGCGGCAACTGGCCCCACGTCATCGGCGGCCGCTACGGGCTGTCCTGCAAGGAATTCACCCCGGCCATGGCTAAGGCCGTTTTTGACGAACTGAAAAAGCCGAACGCGAAGAACCACTTCACCGTCGGCATCGATGACGACGTGTCGAACACCTCCCTCGACTACGACAAGAACCTGGACATCGAAGCGGACGACGTCCGCCGCTGCCTGTTCTACGGCCTCGGATCGGACGGCACCGTCGGCGCCAACAAGAACTCGATCAAGATTATCGCCGACCACACCGACAACTACGCCCAGGGCTACTTTGTCTACGACTCCAAAAAGGCCGGCGCCATCACCACCTCGCACCTTCGCTTCGGCCCGCGCCCGATCAAGTCGACGTACCTCATCCACTCGGCCAACTTCATCGCCTGCCACCAGTGGTCGTTCCTTGAAAAGTACGACATGCTGAAGGATTTGAAGGAAGGCGGCGTCTTCCTCCTGAACTCCATCTACTCGAAGGATGAAGTCTGGGATCAGCTCCCCCGGGAAGTGCAGCAGCGCATCCTTGACAAAAAGGCCAAGTTCTACGTCATCGACGCCTACGAAGTGGCGCAAAAGGCCGGCATGGGCGGCCGCATCAACACCATCATGCAGACCTGCTTCTTCAAGATTGCCGATGTCATCCCGGCCGACAAGGCTATCGAATACATCAAGACCGCCATCAAGAAGACCTATTCGAAAGCCGGCGACGCCGTTGTCGAACGGAATAACGCCGCCGTCGACCAGGCCCTTGCCCACCTCTACGAAGTGGACTATGCCGGGAAGACCGCCAGCGGCAAGCCGATGCCGCCGATTGTCTCGGACGAAGCGCCGCAGTTCGTCATCGACACGCTGTCCAAGATCATGGTCAATGAAGGCGACGACCTCCCGGTTTCGAAGCTGCCGATTGACGGCACCTTCCCGACCGGCACCACCCAGTGGGAAAAGCGGAACATCGCCCTCCAGATCCCGGTCTGGGAACCGGACCTCTGCATCCAGTGCGGCAAGTGCTCGGCTGTCTGCCCGCACGCCACCATCCGGATGAAAATCTACGACGGCAAAGCCGCCGACGGCGCGCCGGCCAGCTTCAAGTCGGTCGACGCCCGTGGCAAATCTGTCGAAGGCAAGAAGTTCACCCTCCAGGTGTTCCCGGAAGACTGCACCGGCTGCGGCGCCTGCGTCGCGACCTGCCCGGCGAAGGACAAGGAAAACCCGGAACGGAAAGCCATCAACATGGCGCCCCAGCCGCCGCTCCGCGATGTCGAACGCGAGAACGTCAAGTTCTTCGAGAAGATCCCGTACACCAAAGACGGTCTGTTCCCGCTGAACACCATCAAGGGTTCGCAACTCCGGCGCCCCTTGTTCGAGTTCTCGGGCGCCTGCGCCGGCTGCGGCGAAACGCCGTACCTGAAACTGGCCAGCCAGCTCTTCGGCGACCGCATGCTCTGCGCCAACGCCACCGGCTGCTCGTCCATCTACGGCGGCAACCTGCCGACAACCCCGTGGGCGAAGAACTGCGACGGCCGCGGCCCGGCCTGGGCCAACAGCCTCTTTGAAGACAACGCCGAGTTCGGCTTCGGCATGCGTCTCGCCGCCGACAAGTTCATGGGCCAAGCCAAGGAAGCCATTACCAAGATGGCGGACGGCGGCAGCCTGAAGGACAAGGCGCAACTCGTCAAGGACATCTGCGAAGCGAAGCAGGTCACGCAGGAAGACGTCGACGCCCAGCGGGCGCGCGTCGCCGAACTGGTCGAAGCCCTCAAGAAGGACGGCTCGAACGAAGCCGAGAACGTCATCGCCATCGCCGACTACCTGGTCAAGAAGTCGGTCTGGATCATCGGCGGCGACGGCTGGGCCTATGACATCGGTTACGGCGGGTTGGACCACGTCCTCGCCTCCGGCAAGAACGTCAACGTCCTCGTCCTCGACACCGAAGTCTATTCGAACACCGGCGGCCAGGCCTCGAAGTCGACGCCCCTTGGCGCCGTGGCCCGTTTTGCCGAAGGCGGCAAGGCCACCGGCAAGAAGGACCTGGCCATGATCTCCATGACCTACGGCAACATCTATGTCGCCAAGGTCGCCATGGGCGCGAACGACGCCCAGACGGTGAAGGCGTTCATGGAGGCGGAAGCCTACGACGGCCCGTCCCTCATTATCGCCTACTCCCACTGCATCGCCCACGGCATCCGTGGGATGGCTGACGGCATGGGCCTCGGTTTTGCCGAACAGAAGAAGGCGGTCGAGTCCGGCCACTTCCCGCTGTTCCGCTTTAACCCGGACCTCGTTCAGGAAGGCAAGAACCCGCTCCAGCTCGATTCGAAGGCGCCGACGATGGCGTACAAGGATTGGGCGTTCGGGGAAACGCGCTTCCAGACCCTGGCGAAACGCGATCCGGCGATTGCCGAAAAGTTCGCCACCCAGGCGGCCTGGGAAGAAAGCCTCCGCTGGAAGATTTACCAGCAGCTCGCCGAGATGGATTTTAAGAACTAAAGCATTTTAAGAAATACTGTGATAATCCGAGTTAGGCGCTGGAAGGAGCGTAGAGGTGTTTTTTCCGGTAGTGTGGAAAAAACGCCCGTAAGCGACTGGAGGCGACTAACTCGGAATTATCACGTAAATTCTTAAAATGCTCTAGTCCATCAGGCACAAGTATTCCACGAATAAATAATGGGGGTCGTCCGTCCGGACGGCCCCCAACTTTTTTGGCCGTCATTGTTCAACGCTGACGGCGCATTTTTCTTTTCAAAGCGACGGCTCGAGGCGTACGGACATTACCTTCTCTTGACCAGGATGGCGCCGAGGTCGTCGATGTTCTTCCGTAATTGCGACACCAACTCGGCCATGTCGTCGCTAATCCGCGTCATCTCGTTGGATTGCTTCGCCGTGTTGTCGGAGATGGAGTCGACCCGGCCCATGGCGTCGGTGATGCTGGAGATGGCGCCGGACTGTTCGTCAGTCCCTTGGCTGATTCGTTCGATAAGGCCCCTAACGTCCGTGATGGACGACATGATGTCCTTGAACTTCTCCTCCAGGGTGGCGGCGATGGCGTTCCCTTCGGAAATGCGCTCGGTCGTCTCGCCGATAAGCCTGGCCGTGTCCTGGGTCGCCTGGGCGGAACGGCCGGCCAGGCCGCGCACTTCGTCGGCGACGACGGCGAAGCCCTTCCCGGCTTCGCCGGCCCGCGACGCCTCCACCGCCGCGTTGAGGGCGAGGAGGTTGGTCTGGAAGGAAATGCCTTCGATGGTCTTAATAATGTTCCTGATCTGCTCGGATGAATCGCTGATTTTCCCCATCGCCCCGGTCATCCGCGTGATGGCTTCGAAACCGCTTTGGACGCTGTCGTTACAGACCTGCATGGCGGTTTCGGCCTCCGAGGCGCTGTCCGCGTTTCTGGTAATGGTGGCGCCGAGTTCCTTCAGGGCCGATCCGGTGTCGTCCACGGCTGACTCCTGGGACTGGACGCCGCTGTCCAGGGCGGCGCTGGCCCGGGCGACATTGTCGGCGCAGGACGACATCTGCCTGGCGCTCCCGAGGAGGTTGTCGGTCACCCGTTCAATGGGCCGGGTAATACTCCGGGCAAACACCATGCCGGCAACGCCGCCGAGGACGAGGAGGAGAACGGACAGGGCCACCGTGACGGCCAGGGACCGGCGCATCTCGGCGCCGAATTCGTCGTTACTGACTTCGCAGACGAGGTACCAATTGAGGACGGGAATTTTCCGGGTGACGACGATGCGTTCGTCGCTGCCGGCTTCGTAGGTAAAGCTGTGGGATTCCTTGGCGCTGATGGCGGGCCATTGGTCGCGGTAGGCCGGGGAGACGGCGTCCTCCACCTGCCGGCCAATGAGGTCCTTGTTCCTGATGAACCGGATCATGCCCGATTCATTAATGACGAAGGCGGCGCCGTGCTCGCCCACTTTCATCTGGTTGAGCTGGGCGGCCATGTCCTCCAGGTCGATGGAGGCCGACATAATGTCCCGGTACTCGCCCTTGTGGTCCACCCGGGCGTTTATGAAGGCTTTCGTGCCCCATTCCGGGTCGTTCACGTAGATGACGATGCCGATTTTGGCGCCGCTGTCCCGGAAGCCGTAAAACCAGCCGTCCTCGTCCGGTCCCCTGACATGGCGGAGAAAGCGTTGCCCTTCGAGAATGTCGAAATAGCGTTTGGTATGGTTCGATATGAAATTGGCGCCGAGGGTGCCGTAGGTGTCGATGAGGGACTGGACGAGCCGGTACACTTCGTCCTCGCCTTCCCCGGGTTCGCCGGCCTCGAGCCAGTCGAGAAAATACGGACTGACCGCCATCAACCGGAGGGCGTCGGAGACGGTGAATATTTTGTCGGTGACGGCGGCGAGGGCGCTGTCGGAGACAAGCGGAAGCTGGTAATTGGTCAGTTGCGACCGCATGCCCCGGCTGAACAGGGTACGGTTGACGAGAATGACCGCGCCGGCGGTCACGGTGAGAAGAACCACCAAGAGTAAAACGATTTTACGTCCAACGCCAAGCCTGGAAAACATCATGGTCCTCCTCATGCGGAATAAACCATCCTATCTTTCACAGTCATTAATTTTTGGCAAGAGCGAACGCAGCTTTATTCCGGCTGTTTGCAAACATGTTTGATAATTAAAGTTCTTTCCCTGAATGTATGAGTGGAGAGGAGGACGCGAGAGAGTGGCTGAAGAAGTCGGACCGGAGACGGCGCGGCGCTCCCCAGGCATCGCCGGTGGCAAAGCTGGGCAATGGGAGCGCCGGATTAACACAGTGATTCAGGCACGCGTGGAGGCGACGCGAGGTGTTTCACTCTATCGTGGACACCTCGATGGGCCGCTTCAGGCCAACGCCGAAGCAGAAGCGGAGGCCGCGGAGGAGGGCTTCGTTGAAGAAATCCCAATCGTGGCCGCCAGGCCATTCCTCGTAGGTATGGTCGAGGCCGAGGCGGCGGACATCGTCGCGGAAACGGATGTTTGATTTGTGGAACGGGTCTTCGCTGCCGCAGGCTTGGTAGAATCTGGTGTTATGTACCGCTTCGGCGGCGCCGACCACGAGTTCGGAAATGTCGTCGTCCGCCTTGACGGTGAAGTCGTCGCCGTAGGTGGCGCGGTAATCCTGCGTCCGTTGCCAGCCAAGCGCATGCCGAAGCGCGTCCATGTCGCCGAAGGCTTTCATCTTTTCGATTCTTTCCCGGAGGTGCAAATTTCCCGGTGCGAAGGCGCAACAGAGGCCGAAGCGGTCCGGCCGGCTCAGGGCGCACTTCAACGCGCCATAGCCGCCCATGGACCCGCCGAGGACGGCGGTGTCTTCCCGCTTGTCTGAAAAGCGGAAGGTCTTGGCAGCGAGGGCGGGGAGTTCGTCGGCGATGTAGGTGAAAAAGCGCTGGCCATAGGCCATGTCGGTGTAGTAACTCCGGCCCGCCTCCGGCATGATGAAGACGACGTTGTGTTCTCGGGCGTAGAGGGGGAGGAGGGAACACTCGGACCAACTGCCGTTTGCGGCGCCGAGGCCGTGGAGGAGATACGCCACCTTGGGCGTACCCGGTTCCGGGAAATCGGACGGAGTGATGATGGTCAGTCCCGTGTCCATTTCGAGTACTTCGGAGTAGACGCTGCCACGCAGGATCATTTCGCTTCTCCTTCAACCGATGCAACGTGAATTGTGCCGGATACATTTCCGGATCTATTGTACGAGCGGATTCTCCATGTGGCACAACAAAAAAGCTGCCGGACGAACCGGCGGCTTCTCGTGATACATGTGGCTGGACGCGTGTTACCGCCTTTCCGGGCTGGACGATGCCAGCTTCTTCAAGGACTTCGCACGGGCCTTCCGGGCCTTGTTCTTCTTCTTCTCGGCGACGCGGATGGCTTTGGCGCGTTCTTTTTCGCGTTCGCGATCCTTCCGCTTGTTCTTTTCGGACGGCTTTTCGTAGTAGCTGTGTTTCCGCATGTCGCGGGTCAGCCCTTCGTGATCGCAAATCTTTTTAAAACGCCGCAGCGCCTTGTCCAGGCTTTCGTTCGGTTTCAGTTCTAGACGAATCAGGTTTCTCACCCCCCTTCGGGTGTCGCTTAAAAGGGCCGGTCCGCGAACGGACCGGCTGGTGGATTTTCAGGGTATCAGTATCGTCTTATTCAGGGCGATGGTCAAATGATTTTTGTGATGAATCCGTTTTCCCGCGCCATCACCGTCCTTAATTCACCAACAGCGCTTCCAATGCCGACGCGTCGAACACCGGAATGCCGAGGTTTTCCCGCACCTCCTGCCGTTCGGCATAGGAGTCGTCGATGAGTATCGCCCGCCGGGTCGGGATGGCGGTGGACTTGCCTTCGTTGTCCCGGAGCCAGACCACGTCGTCAAAGAGTTCCCGGAGCCGGTGGCGGCGAAGGATGACGTCCGGCTTCTCGAGGGTGCGGGCGAGGAGCACGGTCCTGATGCCCCCCCGGTTGTGGCACTGGTAAAGGAAGCGGGCGGCGTCCGGGTTGACCATATCCCGGGAGAGGATGGCGTTGTCCAGGCTCATATAGGCGACGTCGTACTGGAGGTCGAGGCGGTAGCGGCTCCCGAGGGTCCGTTCGAGCGTGACGCGGCGGAGCGGGCTCTGGAGCGGGCGGAACGGTTCCCCGAGCCGGTCCGTCAGCGCCAAATACGGCAGGTTGACGCCGCGAATGCGCTGGAGGGACGAACTGTAGCCGATGCGCGGACGGATTTTCGTCAGGCGCAGTTTGCCGCCCTTGTCCTCCTTGACCTGGCAGATCCAGGGGCCTCGGAGTTTGAGTTCTGTGTTGATGGGGTCGGCGAATTTCCGCAGTTCCGGCCGGTCCGACAGGGTCGTGTCGACGGCGACGCCCACGACCACCCGCCGCCGCAAGCGTCCTGAAGCGAAGAGGAGGGCGCCCTGGGCATCGGTGAAACAGTCGACGGTGTATTCATCGCCGGGAAGGCATTCGAAAAGGGTATGGCCCTGGCTGTCCCGGAGCCGGG
>JAJBTL010000382.1:0-5425 GCA_020860865.1 Planctomycetota bacterium
CTAATCCACTCCGCCCCGACCCCGTCCAGCCGCTCGCCAAAACTGACATCGCCAAGCCCCGGCGCCAACAGCCAATGCCCGGAGGCGATGTCGCCGTCGTCGAGAAGGGTCTGGAGAATGCGGAGAATCGCCTCCCGTGGCTCCGTCGTTTTCGTGACGAGGGAAAGGAGGACCTGCCCGTTCCGGGACTGCCGCACGACAAAGTACCGGAGTTCCCCGGTGTGGCGCATATAATCGTAACTCTCGAGCCCGGCCGCCACCGCCAGCCCGTGGGCCTTCTGGACAACGGAAAACGCCCGGTCGCCAAGGAGCGGACATTCGGACAGTTCCACCACCTGCCGGTGCCGGTTGACCCGCCGCAGCCCGGCCTTCCCGAAGGCGAAGACATAGTCCATCCGCTGGCGGTAGCCGAATTCCCGGGGACTCTCGACCAGCCCGACCTCGACCCCGTCCAGAAGCGCCCGGAGGCCGTCGGCTTTCCGGACAACAGCGTCCGCCGCCTCCGGGTCGTCCGGCCGGAGCGTCTCCGCCCGTTCCCGGAAGTCCCCGTCCACCGCCTCCTGGATAAAGGCAAAGGCCCGCCGCTTCAGATCGCACTGTTCCCGGTACGGCACGTCCTGGAACTCGCAGCCGCCGCAGTCACCGAAGTGGCGGCAGACCGGCTGGCGAAAACGGTTCCCGTCCGCCGCCTCCTGAAAAAAGGCGCGGAGTTTGGCCTTGTCCGACAATTTCTTCTTTTTCTTCGCCATACCGCTCCGTACCTGTTCGGGATAAGTCCATAATGACAAGCCGTCTCACCCCGGTCGAAGCGGGTTGAAGACGGTTGAAGCTTGATAAGGCCGTCGGTCCGCACCGGCCGCCCCAGCTCTATTCGCCGCCGCCTGTTCTGCCGCCGGCGTCGGTATACAAAAACGACGGGCCGGATAATCCAGCCCGTCGTTCGCAAGGTATTCTGAATCGTCTTGGACGTTATTCTAGAAGTCGTAGGTAAGGATGTCAATCGCCCGCCGGCAGATTTCTTCGCCGTAATCGGTAAAGATTCCCTGTCCCCAATAGCGGTAGCAACTGGTCTGGGAGCAGAGGAGGTGGAAGAGCGCCTTCCGGTAGCGGATGTCCGAGCACGGCACGTTCTTCGTTTTTTCGGCGAAAAGAGCGCTCGCCTTCTCCATCGGTCCAAGAACGTTTTCGTAGCCCTGCGTCCAGGAAATATTGTTGGTCCACGACCCGCCTTCCATATTGAACCGACCGTCGGCCTTTTTGCATTCCTCGATTGCTTTTTCCAAATCCTCCCCGGGCTTGAAGTGGTCGAAGAGCATCTTCGTCCACACCGGCTGGCAGACCGGGAAGTCGCTGTCCTGGAACCCGGCGTTGGCGACCTGTTCGAGATACTCTGTGCCGTTCATGGCCGGACTGTTCGACCCGGTCGCTTCCGACATGGCCTGGCGGAACATGCCGGGGAATTCGTTCATCATGACGCCGCCGTTTTCACCATCGCCAATCTGGCAGACATACGGCGGAATCGATTTCCCGGCCAGCGTCTCCCGCCCTTTGGACCGCGCTTCAAAAAACGGCTGCATCTGCGCCACCAGTTTGGTGTCCGACCCCTGCGTTTTAATAAGGGCGATGATGGACGCCTCTTCCCCCTTCGAATTGGTGGCGACGAGGCGGTGCGGCACATAGGGTTGAGTCAGACCGTGGCCGTTTTCCCGGAGTTCCACCGAATGTTCCTGGATGAGCACCCAGCGGAAGCCGCAGTCGGAGAGCGTTTTCACATACTCGTAGGCGACGTCCGGATGGTTCGGCAAGGCCATTTCGGCCGGGCTGAACCCGCGCACCCGTTCGAGCGCGTCCCAGCCGAACAGGGCACCGAAGTGGTGTTGCCAGGCCTTGACCTGGAGGCGGTAGTCCTGCGTTGGCGTTGACGGCGCCACCGCGTGGCCCCAGGTGCAGCCGAGCCATTCGACATTCTTCCGGTAACGGCCATCCGACGTTACGCCCCGGAGCGTGTCGATAACATCCCACAACCCCATTTTCGGCAGCCCGTAAAACAGGCAGCCGGAATAATCGAGCATAACCCGGGGGTCCTTCCCCTGCCCGACCAGTTCCGGAACCAGTTCGCCAATGCGCTTGTAGCACTGGTGGAACACCGGCGCGTTATGGTTGTCGCCGATCCCTTGGTGTTCCATCATGTATTGGAGGTAGGATATGATTTCGGCGGTTTTCAGATCGTCGCCGCCGGCCGGCACCAGCGGTTGCTGCATGTGGAGGGCAATGCCCCATGCCGACTGAATGTTGGCAAAATCAATGCCGCTCTCCTGCAGGTAGAACGGTCCGGAACGGTGTGTCGCCTCGTCGAGGCGCGCTTCCTGCCCGCAGAAATCGGGCCAGCCATCGACAAATCCGGCAGTGTTGGCCATGGGTTTTCTCCTTAAAAAGAATAAACTTCCCCTCGGTTCAAATACCAAAAGGCAGTATAACATATATGGGTTTATCGCGTCATGGCCGAACCGGTCACGGCCATCAGCGTCACCGTCTGTAGCGGTGACATCTCCGTCGCGTCAGCGGCCAGCATCCCCGGCCGCATCGCCCTCCGGCGACCGCCCTTTCTCCCTGGCCTTGGCCGCGAGAAACATCGCCATCGCCTCTTCGGGACTCTCGGCGGGAGTATCCCCGAACACGTGCGGATGCCGCCGGACCAGCTTCGCCGTCACTCCCTGGACCACGTCCCGCCAGGTGAACAACCCCGCTTCCTCGGCAATGACGGTGGCGAGCATGACATTGAGGAACACGTCGCCAAGCTCTTCGCACTGGTGCAGGGCGTCGTCCCCGGCCAGCGCTTCCGCCGCCTCCTCCGCTTCGCCGGTGAGGGACTTCCCCATAGTTGCCAGTGTCCGGGATCGGTCCCACGGACAGCCGCGTTCCGGATGCCTGAGCCGTTCAATAAGGGAATGAAAAGGCCTGACGTCAAAGCCATCGCCGTCAGGCCGGTAGGATTCGGGAATTGTATCGGGCACGCCGTCGTCTCCTCAAAACGTTCAAAAAGGTCTCTACGTTTTTATCGGAGACAACCACCATTCGCCTTCACGAATTTTTCGCCCGGTTGCCTTGTTCAAATTCGAGGAGCCACTTTTTCCGGTCGACCCCGGCGTTGTAGCCGCCGATTTCGCCGCCGGTGTTGACCACACGGTGCCCGGGTACAAAGATGTCAACCGGGTTCTGGGCATTGGCCTGCGCCACCGCCCGGAACGCCGCCGGCTTGCCGATGGACGTCGCCAAATCGGCATAGGTCGCCGTCTCCCCGTAGGGGATTTCCCGAAGCGCCTGCCACACCCGTTCCTGAAAAACCGTCCCGGAAAGGGCTAGTGGCGTTTCGAATGTCTGGCGCCCCCCGCCGAAATACTCCTCCAATTCCCGCCGGGCCGAATCGACCACCGGGTTCGAGGCGAGTTCAAGCCGAGCCTTCAGTTTTTTCTGAACAAGCGCCAATTTTCGTATCATTGTATTGTGATCCGCGAACAGAACGAGCCGGAGCCCGGCTTCGTCCCCGGCCATCAGGACGGTGCCGATGGGGCTGTCAATCCACCCGGCCTGAAGCGTCAGCGAATAGTCGGCGCCGTCGGAGAGCCGCCCGGCTTTCCGGAAGGCCTCTTCCATCGACTTGTCCGTCGCGGTGTCTTCGTGAATGCTGAAAACCATACTCGTTACCTCCGTCTATAGCGGCTCCGGCTGGCGGGACTGGCCGGATATTGCGTAAAATGCCAGCACCGTGTAGGCTGGGTGGTGATTATGAATCGTGCAGCCACCCAACAGCCAATCCGCGCGTCGGAACCCGGTCCCAACCACGGCCAGGCCGGCTGGTCGGCGGCCTACTAATAACTGCATGGCGTAGACCGTTAATCCTTCGCGCAAACCCGGTGACAAAGGCGTATAATGGAAACCATAGACGCGTATCAGGCGGTGACATTCGATCACAACACCGACGAGATCGTCCTTCTCGATCAGACCCTTCTCCCCAATGAAACCCGCTTTCTCCGCCTCCGCGAGCCGGAAGCGGTCTGGGAAGCGATTCGCGTTCTCCGTGTACGCGGCGCTCCGGCCATCGGCATCGCCGCCGCCTACGGCTTCCTCCTGGCGGCTATCGGGAAACAGTCCCTCCCGCCGGACGAATTCCGCCGCGACCTCTCCGCCGCCAAAACCTACCTGGCCTCGGCCCGCCCCACCGCCGTCAACCTCTTCTGGGCCCTCGACCGGATGGAAAAGCGCCTGAACGCCACCGCCGGCCAGACAAACGCCGACGCCGTCGCCGCCCTCCGGGCCGAGGCCGACGCCATCCGGGACGAAGACATCGCCATGTGCCAGGCCATCGGCGACAACGGCCTCACCCTTCTCGCCCCCGGAATGGGCCTCCTCACCCACTGCAACGCCGGCCAGCTTGCCGCCAGCCGTTACGGCACCGCCCTCGCCCCGATCTCCCGGGGCCAGGAACAGGGATACAACTTCCGCGTCTTCGCCGACGAAACCCGCCCGCTCCTCCAGGGCGCCCGCCTCACCGCTTTCGAACTCCACGCCGCCGGCGTCGACGTCACCCTTATCTGCGACAACATGGCCGCCACAGTCATGGGGAACGGCTGGATCAATGCCGTCCTCGTCGGCTGCGACCGGGTGGCGGCGAACGGCGACGCCGCCAACAAAATCGGCACTCGTGGCGTCGCCATCCTGGCCAAACACTACGGCATCCCGTTCTATGTCCTCGGCCCGACCTCCACCATCGACATGGCCACGGCCACCGGACAGGACATCGTCATCGAGGAACGCCCGCCGGCGGAAATAACGACGCTCTGGTACGAAAAACCGATGGCCCCGGCCGGCGTCCGGGCCTACAACCCCGCCTTCGACGTAACGGACAACGCCCTCATCACCGCCATCGTCACGGAAAAAGGCATTGCCCGACCGCCCTACGACGAATCCCTGGCCAAACTTTTCACCTGAGGCGATGACGCGGAGGTGGTTCAGATCAAATAAAAGCGCCGCACCGGTCAATCACCGATGCGGCGCATTAATGTACTGAACTCCACCGCTGAATCAAGCGGATGGTGTTCGACGTATTAATTTATTTATCTATTGACCCAATCCGCCCCCGTTACCGGGCAAACACCAACCCGTACACCCGCGCCGCCCCGGCCTCACGGAGCGCTTCGGCGCAGGCCGCCATGGTCGCGCCGGTCGTCATGACATCGTCCACCAGGAGAACGCGTTTCCCGGCCAGCGACCGGCGGCAGTCGAATGCGCCAATCAGATTCACCAGCCGCGCCTCGCGCCGGAGGTACATCTGCGGCTCCGTCTCCCGGATGCGGACGAGAACGCCGGTCTCCAAAGGCAGCCCGGCGTCAGCCGCCACGGTTCGGGCGAGAAGCTGCGACTGGTT
>JAJBTL010000382.1:5435-7638 GCA_020860865.1 Planctomycetota bacterium
GGTATCACGATGTCGGTTTTACTAAAGAAATGTGACGTCCGATGCCGCGCCGTCATCACCCGGCCGATCGGTCCGGCCAGTTCCAGTTCGCCCCGGTACTTCAGCCTGGTGACGATTTCCTTGGCGCCGCCCGAATACCGCGCCGCCCCCGCCGCGCCGGTCAGCCCGATTTTCCCGTCCCGGCAGCGAAAACAATTTTCCGTATGATTCGCATGCGGCCCGGCCGGATACCCGCAGCCACGGCAGGCGCCGTCATCTATCCAGGACACCTTTTCCCCGCAGTCACCACAGAGAAACGGATTTTCATGACAGAGAAGCGGCCCGCCGCACCCCCGGCACCGGGGCGCCATAAACAGTGACGCGCAGTTCCGGAACAACGTCCCGGCGTGCGTAACCATTTCCCGCGCCGACATCATGCGAAGTCCCTCTGACAGGATGGATCAAAAAAAACCGGAATGCGTCTCGACGAAAAGTTCACAACCGGAAGACGCCGTCGGAAAAGGAGGAGGAGGAGTTCGACGCCGCCCCTACGGCAAAAACCGCGCGCTCTGGGCCGTCGACTTGTTTTCCGCTTCCGCCACAGCCACCGGGTCCGGCGTCTCGGACAGGCGAATGCTGATTGGCGGCTCCTGATCCGTCTTCGGTCGCCGCCGGGCATCCAGGAGGAACCAGACAAACACGCACAGCCCGCGCATCGTCGCCGTAAAGGCGATCCCGACCCACACGCCGTTCAACCCGAGGCTCGACGCGGACAGGACATGCACTATCGGCACGCGGACCATGTTCCAGAACACGTTTGTCGCCGACGGCGGCAGTGTCCGGCCAAGGCCGCGAAACGCCCCGGCCCCGACACTTTCCAAACAAAAGGCAATCTGGCAGGTGGAGAGGATAAGAAGGTAATCCCGTCCCATCGCCATAATGCCGTCCTCCGGCACGAACAGCCCGGTCAGCCAGCGCCCGCTCGTGGCGAAGAGTGCGGTGACGAGCACGCCCCAGATGACGATGACAACAAGCCCGAGCCGCACCCCCTTCCAGATCCGCGACCATTTGCCGGCGCCGAAATTCTGCCCGACAAAGGCGGTGATGCCGGATGAAAACCCGAGGCAAATCAGCCAGCACAGTGATTCCGCCTGGCTCCCGACCCGGTACACCGTGATGGCGTCGGCGCCGTAGACGGCAATCTGCCTGGCAACCACCATGGTGAAAAAGGCAAACAGGAGGTTTTCGATACTGACCGGCACGGTCCAGCGAAGAATCTGCCGGATGGCAATCCGGTTCGGCCGCTCCCGAAGTGTATAATGAAGAAACGGCCGGTGTTTTTTTTGAAAACAGGTAATACACGGAAATGCCGCAGTTGACCCATTGGGCGATGATGGTGGCCCACGCCGCCCCCCGGACGCCCATCCCGAAGGTGAAAATGAACAACGGGTCAAGAAGCGCGTTCAGGACCAGCCCAATCGCATTGACGTAAAATGGTATCCGCGAGTTCCCGCTCCCGGTGAAGGTCCCGGAAATGGACGAGGCGATAAACAGGGCCGGAATCCCCAGCCCGATTATCCACAGGTAATCCGCCGCGTCGTGCGCGACATTGGCTTCCTGAATATTCAGAAATGCAATGAGTTGCCCCGGAATCAACAGGCACCCGGCCGCGAACACGAACGAAAGCGCCACCGCAAGGAACAGCGAATTCCGCGAATACGCCACCGCCCCTTCGTAATCGTGCCGCCCTTTCCGTTGGGCAACGCCGATTTCCGCGCCCATCCGCCCGACCAGCATCAGCCCGGCCGACAGCCACATATACATGCCGGCCGAACCGCTGGCGGCGACGGCGTCCGACCCGACCCGGCCGAGGAGGAACATGTCCACCAGGTTATAGCCGGTCAGCATCACCTGCGTGCCGATAATCGGGAGGGACACGTTCAGGAGTTTTCCCGTAATGTCTCCGACGGTTAAATCGTAGCGCCGAGTGTCCACGGCAGTCTCCGCCATAAAAACCCTCTCAAACAGTCCTGTCCCGTTTCACCTGAACCATACGCGGGCGGGCGTCGGTTCCTGACCGGTTTTTACGGGATAAAAGGTACCGAAGTGATTCCGCAATGATTCCGCCACCGGGGCCGGACGACCGGTCCCAAAAAACAGGTTATAACGAGAACCACCGTTTTTGAAAGGAAATTCGCCGCTCCCGGAAAACGCCCAGACGGAA
>JAJBTL010000078.1 GCA_020860865.1 Planctomycetota bacterium
AGGTCGTAGGGATTCCGGTGGGCCTTGTAGAGGACGACGTTCGAGCGGGCGATTTCGTCCCGGGTGACGTATTTGAACGGTTTTTTCCGGCGTATTTCAATAGCGGCGGCGACGGCCAGGTAGAGGCCGGTGGCGGCGCCGTTCGGCACGTAGGCGCCGGGATTCCGCGTCAGCGTGGCGATGGCGGCGTGGACCGTTTTCTGGAGTTCGCGGATGGGGATGAAATCGTGCGCCGCTTCGCACATGGCGGCGAGGGTTTCCCTACTCATGCGCGATCCGCTGAGGACGGTGTAGGTGCCGGCCGCGTTGATTATGGGGCGCATACCCAATTCTTCGTAAATAGACATGCCGCTCTCCAGCCATGGGGAAGAACCGGTACCACGGCCACGAACGGAAAGGAGGAGAAGGCGGTCGGGTCCGGCATCGCATGGGCTAACGAGGATTCATTCACCAGCCGTACCTAAAATTTATTTTGCGCCATGAAACCGGCTTGGTCAACCGCATTTATAAAAATATCCTATTTTTCCCGATTTTACGCTGTTTTTTCTAGTACACTACCTATAGGGAGGAATGTTTGTACCTCCCCGATTTCAAAAAAAATGTTAGATAGTATGCCACAACCATTGCCTATGACATCACAGCGTATCCCACCGGGCGAATACCCAATTCCTGACAAAACATCAGCGCCCGGTTGGTTTTACTCTTTAAAAAAAAGACCCTATCAATTTTGCCCGCGTGTGGAACGTGCACCATTCCAAGGGGAAAACCATGCATGACATCATAGTGAAAAACTGCCAGGTGGTGGACGGGTCCGGCGCGCCGCCGTACCTCGGCGACGTCGCCATCGCCGACGGCCGCTTCGAACGGGTGGCGCCGGGAATCAACGAACCGGCGACGGAGGTCTTCGACGCGCACGGGATGTACGCCACGCCCGGCTTTGTCGATATCCACCGCCATTCCGACGCCTTCGTCTTCAAACCCGGATTCGGCGAGGTGCAACTGCGGCAAGGCATCACCACCACCATCAACGGGAACTGCGGCCTCAGCGTCGCCCCCTGCCCGGCCGCCTTCAGGACGGAAATCCTCGCCTACCTGAAACCGGTCATCGGTTCGCTGCCGGACGACGCGTCGTTCGAGACCTTCCCGGAATACCTGGACGCGGTCCGCCGCCTCGAACTGCCCCTGAACTTCGGCATGCTCGTCGGCGACGGCACCCTCCGCGCCGCCGCCAAGGGCTACGCCCCGGGGCCGCTTTCGAAGGAAGAAGTCGCCGCCGTCCACCGGTATCTTGAGGACGCCATCGCCGCCGGCGCCTTCGGCGTGTCGATGGGTCTTGTCTATGCGCCCGAGACCTACTACGATCTCCCCGGCTTCCTGGAAGCGCTGGCGCCGCTCCGAGGCACGGACATCCCGCTCGTCACCCATGTCCGGGGCGAAGGCACCATGCTCCTCGACTCCCTGCGGGAAGTCATCGCCATCGCCCGGGGCCTCGGCGTGCCGCTCCACATCAGCCATTTCAAGGCGGTCGGCGCCATCAATTGGCGGCACATGCGGGAAAAGGCCATCGACCTCCTCGAACAGGAACGGGCCAGCGGGATGGACATCACCGTCGACGTCTACCCGTGGGAAGCGGGGAGCAGCCTCCTCGCCCAGGTGCTGCCCCCGGAATTCCTCGACGGCGGCTTGGCCCAGGCGACGATCCGTCTCAAGGACCCGGCCGAACGCGCCCGTTGCCGTGCCATCCTCACCGGTCCACCGGCCGGGTTCGAAAACCAGGTCAAGCTCCTCGGCTGGGAAAACATCATGGTCGGTTCGGTCAAGACGGACAAGAACAAGGACTGCGAAGGAAAGCGCATCAGTGAAATCGCCGAACTGCGCGGCGTCGATCCCTACGATGCCTGCCTCACCCTCCTTGCCGAAGAGGACTGCGAAGTCTCCATGGTCAACTTCATCGCCTGCGACGACAATATCGAAGCGATTATGAAACTGCCCTATGCCTACATCGTCTCCGACTCGATTTACCCGGACGGCGGCAAGCCCCACCCGCGCCAGTACGGTACGTTCCCGAAGCTCCTGGCCGATTATGTCCGCGACCGGAAGGTCCTCCACCTCGAGGAAGCGGTGCGGAAATGCACCAGCGCCCCGGCCGACGGCATGCGCATCGTTGGGAAAGGCCGCATCCAGGAAGGCTACGACGCCGACCTGGTCGTGTTCGACCTGGCCCGGGTCGAGAACCACGCCACCTACCTGGAACCGCGCGGCCTCGGCACCGGCTTTTCCCTCGTCCTCGTCAACGGCCGCGTCGCCAACCGGGACGACGCCTTCGTCAACTCCGGCGCCGGCAAGGTGCTGGCCAGGGGAAAGCGGTAATAATTGACGCGGTTTCCGCTATCCGTATCCCTGATTCCAAACGCCTGTTCCATACCCGATATACTGAAGCGCGCTGGAAGTTCGCTCGATGATTCTATATCCTTCATGCGTGCTTCAGGCTTCGGATATCGTATCTCGAAAGGTGGAGTTGCTTTGATATATGTTCGCCCCCGACCGCTAAACCGGCCGAGGGCGAAGCAATGGCAGGGGATTTTATCCTGTTCCACGTGCCAGTTGTCCTCTGCCACGCGAACACATCAGACACGATAACGTCATTGACAATACTTTTCGCATAACCAGTGGTATTATTCTTCTAATCGCATATACTGAATGGTCAGTCGTCATTTCGCACCTCCCCGGCGCCGATGTCGGGTGAGATGAGGTTGTATTGATTAAATGTGGATGTAAACCGTCATGCTCGCCGATACCAGCACGCTGAGTCCTCAGGAACTGAAAAAGCACAAGCGTAAGCAGAACGTCATGATGGCGTCGCTGGTGGCGTCTGTCGTGTACCTGGTCTGGCGCGGTTTGTACACCCTCCCTTTTAACTACTCCACCCTGGAAATCACCCTGGGCATTCTCCTCCTCGCCTGCGAATCGGTGACGATTATTGAAAGCGTCAACCTCATCCTGAATACCCGGTATGTCAAAATTCCGGAAATGCCTGAAATCACGTCCGACATGTATCTCCATGTCGATATCCTCGTCGTCACCCATAACGAGGACACCGACGTCCTCATGAAAACAATCAACGGCTGCCTGTTCATGAAGTACCCGGACACGTCCCGGGTCCACATCTATATTTGCGACGACACCAACCGCCCGCACATGAAGGAACTGGCCGCCCACATGGGCGTCAACTATTTCGGCTTCGACGGGAACACCACGGCCAAGGCCGGCAACCTGAACTATGCCCTGGCCCGGATCCATTCGAGCCATGTCGCCATCTTCGACGCCGACATGATTCCGACCAGCGACTTCCTCCTGGAGACCGTTCCCTACTTCTACCTCCCGACCCTCATCCGGGACAAGGACAGCGGGAAATGGCGGGAACGCACCGAAGAGGAACGGAAAGGGCAGATGCCCATCGGCTATGTCCAAACCCGGCAGTCCTTTTACAACCCGGACATGCTGCAACGGAACCTCTACCTCGAGCACAACGCGCCCTGCGACCTCGATTTCTTTTACCGGGAAGTCAATGTCGCCCGCATGTGGTCGAACTCCGTCGCCTTCGGCGGCTCGAACACCGTGTTTTCGCGTCAGGCCCTGGACGACGCCGGCGGCATCCTCTGGTCCATCACCGAAGACATGGCGACCAGCATCGCCATTCTGGAAAAAGGCTACCGTGCCATCGGCCTCGACAAGGAACTGGCCCACGGCCTGGCGCCGGACAACGCCTTCTCCTTCATCACCCAGCGCCAGCGCTGGAGCCGGGGCTCGGCCCACGATCTGACCTCGTGGCGCTTCCTCGGGAGCAAACTGCCGTTCCTGACAAAGCTCGGCTTTTTCTCGTCCTACCTGTACTGGTGGGTATTTTTCCGCCGCTTTGTCTATATCATGTGCCCGATCCTTTGGGGCATCTTCGGCATCGTCGTCGCCGACATGACACTGGGGAAATTCCTCGCCGTCTGGGTCCCCTATGCCATCCTCTACAGCCTCACCGTCCGCATTACATCGGAAGGAACGCAGTCGACGACCTGGACCAATATCGCCGATACGGTGCAGATGCCGTACCTGCTGGCGCCCGTCGTCATCGGCACGCTGAAACTTCCCGGCACCTTCAAGGTGACGCCGAAGGACCGCGCCCAGGGGCGGAACTCGAGTTTTTACCTGGCCATCCCCCACATCATCCTGACCGTCCTCTCCCTCATCGCCATCTGGTTCTGCGTCTGGCAGATTGTCGTCCTCCGCTTCGAAGGGGCGGTCATTCCCCTGTTCTGGCTCGTCTTCAACCTCTATGCCCTGGTCCATTCCGTCGTCTACTACTGGGGCCGCACCAACAGCCGGGGCGCCGAACGGGTGGTCGTGTCCCTGCCGGTCGTTGTCCAGTTCGCCGGCCGGAACTTCGTCGGCACGACGCAGGACATTTCCGAGGGCGGAATGGCGTTCACCCTCGACCGGCCGGAGTACCTCCCCTACGACTCCGACTTCAACGTCGCCATCGCCGACCGGGAATACCTGGCCTGGTTCAAGGCCCGGGTCTGCCAGGTCCGCCAGCGCGGCCAGACCTGGCTGTACAGCATCGTCATCGCGCATATCGAGGAAAAGCACCTCCGGCAGTACTACCAGATCCTCTACGACCGGAACCACACCCTGCCCCGCATCGTCGACATGAAGGTGGTGGATGGAGCCAAACGCATCGCCAAGGGCCTGGCCGCCCACCCGGCCCGGGGCGAACGGCGCCTCCCCCGCTTCCGGGTCAACCTCGAAGCCATTACGGACAAGGGCCTCGAGGTCGAGATCATCGATTTCAATTACCGCTTCCTCACCGTCCGCCGTCAGGAAAACCTGCCGACCAAGCTGCGCCTTTCCCTGAAGAACGGCTTGTACCTGAAATGCGTCTATTCGGAAACACTGAACGACCCGAACAGCCTCCGGGACATCCTCTACGAGATTCAGGACTGGAAAAACCCCGCCGTCCGCGAACGCCTGTCCGAACTGCTGGCGCCGGTGGCGTTGGCCGAATCGGCGGTCCGCCCGGGCGGAGAAGCCGACGGCGCCGACGATGCCGTGGCGGTGACAGCCACCAGCGTGGACGGCGACCAGCCGGCCGATTTGGACGAGGTCGTTGTTGAACCGGTACCGGTGCCGGTGGACGAGGCCACGGCGGGAGGGATGCCGGCATGAAGGAAATTTCCGTCGCCCGGAACGAACTCAAGTATGTCCTGGACCCGGTGCGGGCCGCCCGCCTCGCCGGCACCCTGGGTCTCATTCTCGACCGGGACCCGATGGGCGGTCCGGCCGGCTACAGCGTCCGGTCGCTCTATTTCGACACGCTGGACGACAGCGATTACCAGGACAAAATCGACGGCCTCGAATCGCGGCAGAAGGTGCGGATACGCATTTACACGCCGGAGGACAAGACGGCCAAGCTCGAACTCAAGCGGAAAATCGGCGCCCACCAGTGGAAGCGGTCCGTCACCCTGACGCGGGAGCAGGCCCGGCGGGTCATCGCCGGCGATTACGCGGGCGTCCAGGCGGAACTGGACGCGCCGTTCCCCCGGCAACTCCTGTCCATGATGGAACTGAACGGCTACCAGCCGAAGACGGTTGTCGAGTTCCGCCGCCTCGCCTTCGTCGCCAACGCCGACAACACCCGGGTGACGTTCGATTCGGATCTCCGGGCCAGCCAGTCCCTGTCGGACTTGTTTACGCGGCATCCAGCCTACCACATTATCGACCATCCGCTAGTCCTCGAGGTCAAGTACACGCATTACCTGATGAGCCACATCAAGTTCGCCCTCGGCCTGGCGGACGAGGTGCCGGTGTCGGTCAGCAAGTATTGCCTTGGCCAGCAGATTAGTTTTTATTGAAAAATCCGGTCGCGGAGGCGTTTTGCCGGACCGGAACGTGGAATTGTCAACAGCATCATTACCGCAACCCGCGCGCGTCGGGGCGGGACAGCCCATAGCCAACAGGGAAGACCAGAATGAACAAGACGCTCCTTGAATACCTGATGAACACCAGCGGCACCCTGTCGTTCGAACAGATCCTCCTCAATTTCGTCGTCGCCCTGGCCCTCGGGTTCTTTATCTTCCTATCCTACCGGCTGTCCCACTCCAGCCCGGTCTACAGCCCGCGCTTCAACGCCTCCCTCCTCATGCTCACCATCATCACCACCATGGTGATGTGCGTCATCGGGAACAACATCGCCCTCTCCCTCGGCATGGTCGGTGCCTTGTCCGTGGTCCGCTTCCGGACCGCCATCAAGGATCCCCGGGACACGTCATATATTTTCTGGTGCATCGGCGTCGGCCTCTGCTGCGGCGTGTCCGAATACCATGTGCCGTGCGTCGGCAGCGCCGTCCTCTTCCTCATCCTCATCTTCTTCGGCGCGGTGAAAAACAACGACCGCTATCTCCTCATTGTCCACGCCGACGAAGTCGCCGCCCGGGCGGCGGAAAAGGAAATCCATAACATATACGCCGGAAAAGCCTTCCTCCGGGTGCGGAACGCCTCCCGGGGCAATGTCGAACTGATCTACGAATTGTCCCGGAAGGTGATGAAGCTTCTCCCCGACCGCCAGTCCATCAACGACCGGCTGATGGATCTCGGCGACGTCCGCCAGGTCAACCTGGTCATGCAGAGCGAGGAGGTCAGCCGGTGAAAATGGGCCGGGAACGGAAGACCCTCCTTACCCTCGCCATCCTCATGCTGGCCACTTCCGCCGTTCTTCAGCCCTATGCCGCCTGGCTCAACCGGGAAAAGTATCCCCACGAGGACGGCCGGAAACCGATCCCCGGCCTCCAGGAGGTGCCGGAAGGGACCCTTGCCGATCTGGCCGGGTTCGTCACCCACCTGCCGATTGTCGTGCTCGAATTCGACGCCGGGTCGAACCCGGGAAAGCACGCGGTGTGGAACTCCCGGAAGCAGTACGCCGAACCGGCCGAAACGGATCCGTTCGCCTTCGGCCGCTTCAGCCTCATAGACAACGGCGTCCGGAACACCCTGGCGGACAAGCCGGCGGTGGAGACGCGGATACGGTCCCGCTACCGCGGGCTGACGTCGTTGAACTTTCCGAAAAAGCAATACCTCCTCCGCGCCCTGAACGACGACGGCACCCCCCGGCCCGTCGACCTTCTCGGCATGGGCGCGGCCGACAGTTGGATTCTGAACATTTCCCACATCGACAAGTCGCTCCTCCGGAATTATCTGTGCCTGAACGTCGCCTCGCGGGTCATGGGCTATGCCCCCGAGACGCGGTTTTGCGAAGCGTTCCGGAAGCGCGGCGACCGGTACGAATACATCGGCGTCTACCTCCTGATGGAGCCGGTGGCCTACGGGCCGGACCGGGTCGACATCACGAAGTACGACCCGCGCCACGCCGAATGCGCCTTTATTCTCCGCCGCGACCGCTTCCAGGAAGACACCGTCATCCTCGACACCTACGCAACGGTGCGGCGCTGGTCGGCCGGTTTTCTCGAAGTCAAATATCCGGGCCAGCGCCGCCTCCGGCCCCGGTCCGTCCGCTATATCGAGGAACCGGGAAGCCGGCTCGAACGGGCGCTCTATTCGGAGGAAAAGGATCGTTTTCTTCGCTA
>JAJBTL010000251.1 GCA_020860865.1 Planctomycetota bacterium
CGGCATACTCAAGCTGAACGACAAATACCAGGATAACAACGGAAATAACTTCTTCCTCTTCCACCGCCCCCGGCGCTGGAACGAAACGGAAAAAGTCTGGATGGGCTGGGAACGGAAGCGCGGCAAATTGGAAGACCTGAACCGCTTCCTCCTTGGCGAAGACCCTAACGTTTTCTCCTGCGTCGAAGGACAGACCCAGGCCCTTTCGAATGTCCGCTACGTCATCACCCTCGACGCCGACACCGTCATGGCCCGCGACTCGGCGGTCAAGATGGTCGGCGCCATGGCGCATCCCCTGAACCGCCCGGTGTACGACGAACGCCTCGGCCGCGTCATCCAGGGCCACGGCATTCTCCAGCCCCGCGTCGACGCCAACCTCTCCGGCGCCAACCGCACCCTTTACGCCCGCATGGGCGCCGGCGACATCGGCATCGACCCCTACACCACTGCCAGTTCCGACGTCTACCAGGACCTCTTCGACGAAGGGTCCTTCATCGGCAAAGGCATCTATGACGTCCAGCTTTTCGACCAGGCCCTCGGCCGCCGGTTCCCGGATAATAAGATTCTCAGCCACGATCTCCTGGAAGGCTGCGTCGTCCGGTCCGGCCTCCTCGGCGATGTCAAACTCTACGAAGATCCGCCGCGCACCTATCTCATGGACATTGCCCGCCGCCACCGCTGGGTCCGTGGCGACTGGCAAATCGCCAGTTACCTCATTGCCAAGGAAACCTTCGGCGGCAAACAGACCGACACGAAACCGCTCGGCGTCCTTTCGCAATGGAAGGTCCTGGACAACCTCCGCCGCAGCGTCACCCCGATTGCCCTCGTCCTTCTCATGATCCTGGCGCTGGCGTTCCAGACTAATCCCGGCATGTACCTTCTTATCGGGTTCGGCGTCTACCTTGGGCCGGTCATCGTCTCCGGCCTGGTCGGCCTGTTTCGGAAATCTCCGGACAAAACCGTCGGCCAGCACCTCCGCAGTTCCCTCATGTCGACGTTCAGGCAGGCCGAACAGGTGTTGTTCAAATTCTCCTGCCAGCCGTTCGAGGCAATGATATCCGCCGACGCCATCCTCCGCAGCCTGTGGCGGCAAATCGTTTCGCATAAGCACCTCCTGCAATGGAACCCGTCCGCCAATTCCCTGAACGCCGGCCTCGACCGCCTCGGCGTCATCCTCTCCAGGATGTGGATTGGCCCGGTAGCGGCCCTGGTCATGGCCGGCGTCGTCCTGTCTAGTCATCCGGGACTGCTTCTCTACGCGGCGCCGCTTCTGATTCTATGGTTCCTCTCGCCGGTGTTCGCCTGGGTGTTGTCGCGGCCGCGCCGGGCCAGCGGGGAGACGTTGACGGCCAAACAGGAAAAGCTCCTCGCCGGCACCGCCCGCCGCATCTGGCACTTTTTCGAAACGTTTGTCGGCCCGGACGACAACTGGCTCCCGCCCGACAACTACCAGGAAAACCCGAAAGGCGTCGTCGCCCACCGGACCAGCCCGACCAATATCGGCCTCTCCCTCCTGTCAAACCTGACCGCCCACGATTTCGGCTTCATCACCTCCCGGTCCCTTCTGGAACGAACGGAACTGACCTTCGCCTCGCTCCGGCGGATGAAACGCTTCCGTGGCCACCTTTACAACTGGTACGAAACGACAACGCTCCAGGTGTTGCGACCGGCCTACATATCAACCGTGGACAGCGGCAACTTCGCCGGTCACCTCCTTATTCTCGCCTCGGGCCTCCGGGAAATCGCCATGGCGCCCATCCTGGACAACCGCGTCTTTTCCGGCCTCCTTATTACCCTCGACCTCGCCCTCTCCGACGCGGACAAACGCACCAGCCGGGCCATGGGCCACTTCGATTCGCTCCGGAAGCTCCTCGTCGAATACCGGGACAAGCCAACCGCCACCGCCGCCGACTACCATGTCCGCCTCCGGGAAGTCGAGGACGCCATAGCCAACCTCGACGCCCGCTGGCTGGCCGGACCGGCCGGCGGCGAAGCCGCCTGGATCTGGTTCGACGCGGTGAAGCGCCAGTGCCAGGCCGCCCGGAACTATCTGGACGCCCTCGCCCCCTGGGCCAAGGCGCTGGCGACGCGGCCGGAATGGCGAGACATTCCGGAACTCCAAAAACTCCCAAGCCTCCTCGACACCGTCGGCCTCGGCGACCGGATCGTCGCCGAACGGTCGCTCCGTGAAGACGGGGGCGTTCCGTTCTCGAAAGAACTTCTGGACCTTCTCCACACCGGCAGCGACGAAGCCCACCGCCGCCTCGCCTCCATCCAGCACCTCCTGGTCGAATGTGAGGACTTTGCCGATATCGATCTCGAGTTCCTCTACGACAAGGGAAAACGCTTCCTCGCCATCGGCTACAATGCGAGCGATCACCGCCTCGACGAAAGCTTCTACGACCTCCTCGCTTCCGAAGCGCGTCTCGCCGCCTACCTCGGCATCGCCCAGCACAAGATACCGCAGGAAAGCTGGTTCGCCCTCGGCCGCATGCTCACCCTCCCGGGGAAGCGGCCGCTCCTCATTTCATGGTCCGGATCGATGTTCGAATATCTTATGCCGGCCCTGGTCATGCCCTGCTACGAAGACACCCTCCTTGACGACACCTGCAAGGCCTGCGTCGAAATGCAAATCGAATACGGCAATGCCAGGAACGTCCCCTGGGGCATTTCAGAATCCGGGTATTACCTTTATGACGCCGAGCAGAATTACCAGTACCGCGCCTTCGGCGTTCCGGAACTCGGCCTCAAGCACACCGCCAACCAGGATCTTGTCATCGCCCCCTACGCCACCTGCCTGGCGGCGATAGTCTATCCGGCCCGGGCCGCCGAAAACCTCAGGCGCATGCAGAGGTCCGGCTACTCGTCCATCTACGGCTTTTACGAAGCGGTCGACTTCACCCCGACCCGCCTGCCCCGTGGCGAGACGCACGCGGTCGTGCAGTCCTACATGGCCCACCACCAGGGCATGAGCCTCGTGGCCCTCGGCCAGGTACTTCTCGGAAAACCGATGCACCGCCGGTTCGAGGCGAACCCGCTTCTTCATTCCGCCTCGCAGCTTCTCGAGGAAATGGTCCCGGCGGAAAAGGCCCTCTATTTCCACTCGACCTACAGCCCGGAACACCGGCCGCTGGCGGCCGGGGAAGAATCTCCGGTCCGCGTCGTGGACAACCCGGACACGCCGATTCCGGAAGTGCACCTCCTGTCGAACGGCCGCTACCACGTCATGGTCACCGCCGCCGGCGGCGGGTACAGCCGGTTCGAGGAAATATCCCTAACCCGTTGGAAGGAAGACCCGACCCGGGACAACTGGGGAACGTTCTGCTATCTCCGCGACCGGGAAAGCGGCGACGTCTGATCGAACACGCACCAGCCGATCTGCCTCCCGAACGGATTTTTCGAAGCGACCTTCGCCGAAGGCAAGGCCGAATACCACCGCCGCGACGGCGATTTCGACTGCTACACGGAGATCGTCGTGTCGCCGGAGGACGATGTCGAAGTGCGCCGCATACGTATAACGAACCGCTCCGGCCGTGAACGCCTCATCGACGTCACCTCCTACGCGGAAATCGCCCTGAACACCCAGGCCGCCGACGACAGTCACCCGGCCTTCAGCAAACTGTTTGTCGAAACGCGCATTATCCCCGAGCGCCAGGCCATCCTCGCCACCCGCCGACCCCGGAAGGAAGGGGACGTCATGCCCCAACTCTTCCACATGCTGGCGGTCCGTGGCATCAACGGCGGCGACGTGTCCTACGAGTCCGACCGCCTCGCCTTCCTCGGGCGCGGTAACGACGCGACAACCCCGCGCGCCCTCGACCCGGACGTCACCGACTTGTCCGGGCAGGAAGGCGCCGTCCTCGATCCGGTCTTCGCCATCCGCTCTGCCATCCGCCTCGAGGCGGGCGGCGCTGCCATCGTCGATCTCGTCACCGGCGTCGGCCAGGACGAAGCGGACGCGTTCCGCATCATGGAAAAATACCAGGACCAGCGTTCAACCGAAAAAGCCCTCGACATGGCCTGGACCCACGGCCAGCTTCTCCTCCGGCAACTCAACATAACCGACGCCGAAGCGCTCCGCTTCACCCAACTGGCCGGTTCAATCCTCTTCGCCAATCCGGCCTTCCGCGCCAGCCCGGCCGTCATTATGAAAAACCGCCAGGGTCAGTCCGGCCTGTGGGGCTACGCCATTTCCGGGGACGTCCCGCTTGTCCTCCTGAAAGCGTCGGACCCGTCCCGGATTAAACTCGTCAACACCCTTATCCAAGCCCATTCCTACTGGCGGCAAAAAGGCCTCAAGGTCGACCTCATGATCTGGAACGACGACGAGTCCGGCTACCGCCAGGAACTCCACGACCAGATCGCCAGCCTGGCCGGCGCCGCCCTCGACGACGCCATTATGGAAAAACCGGGCGGCATCTTCATCCGTTCCACCGAACGTATCGCGCCGGAGGACCGCGTCCTTATTGAAACGGTGGCGCGGGTGGTCATAGCGGACAGCGCCGGGACGCTGGAAGAACAGCTCCGCCGGGTGGCTAAAAACGATACGCCGTCCGACGCGTCCAGGCCGTTCTACTCGGACGAGGTGGCGGAGGAAGAGGACGAACCGGACGACACGGTCCAGCCGGGCGAATTGGTGTTCGACAACGGCTACGGCGGCTTCACGCCGGATGGCCGCGAATATGTTGTCGTCACGGACGACAAATCCATGACGCCGCTCCCGTGGGTCAACGTCATGGCCAATCCGAAGTTCGGCACCATCGCTTCGGAAGCGGGCGCCTTCCACACCTGGAGCGAAAACGCCCACGAGTTCCGCCTCACGCCGTGGCGGAACGATCCGGTCAGTGATCAACCGGGCGAGTGCCTCTATATCCGTGACGAAGAGACCGGCCGGTTCTGGTCGCCGACGCCCCTTCCCTGCCGGAGCGGCGGACGGTTCGTCACCCGTCACGGCTTCGGGTATAGTATTTATGAACATTCGGAAATGGGCATTCACAGCCAGCTCACGGTGCACGTCGACCGCCACGACGGGATAAAATTCTTCACCCTGTCCCTGAAGAACGTCTCCGAACGCCAACGCAACCTCAGCGTCACCGGCTATGTCGAATGGATTCTTGGGGACATCCGGGAAAAGACCGGCATGCACGTCATCACCGGCATCGATTCCCACAGCGGCGCCCTTATCGCCCGTAACCACTACAACGGCGAATTCCGTGGCCGCACCGTTTTCCTCGACGTCAACGATCCCGGCCGCACCGTCACAGGCGATCGCCGCGAGTTTGTCGGCCGGAACCGGAGCCTCGAAGATCCGCGCGGCATGCGCCGGGACAGCCTGTCCGGCCGCGTCGGACCCGGCCTCGACCCGTGCGGCGCCGCCCAGGTCAAGTTCAACCTCGGTCCCGGCCAGGAGCGGGAAGTCGTGTTCCGCCTCGGCGTCGCCGACAGCCTGGACGCCGCCCGCCGCCTTATCCGCGAGAGCCGAGGCGTCGACGACGCCCATGCCAGCCTCAAGGCGGTCAAGGATTATTGGAAGGAAGTCCTCGGCACCATCACGGTGGAGACGCCGGACCAGGCCTTCAACTTCATGGCGAACGGCTGGCTTCTCTACCAGACCCTGTCCTGCCGGTTTTGGGGACGGTCGGCGACGTACCAGTCCGGTGGCGCCATCGGCTTCCGGGATCAACTCCAGGACTCGATGGCACTCCTTTACGCCGAACCGGGCCTGGTCCGGAGCCACATCCTCGAATGCGCCGCCCACCAGTTCCCGGAAGGCGACGTCCTCCACTGGTGGCATCCGCCGTCCGGCCGGGGCGTCCGGACCAAGTGCTCGGACGACTACCTCTGGCTTGCTTACTGCACAGAACATTATATCCGCGTCACCGGCGACACCGGCATCCTCGATGAAAAAATCCGCTTCATTCAGGGCCGCCCGCTCCGGGACGACGAGGAATCGTATTACGATCTCATGCAAAAGTCGGACGAAACGGCCAGCCTCTACGAACACTGCCGCCGCTCCATCCAGCACGGCCTCCGTCTCGGCCGCCACGACTTGCCGCTCATGGGTTCCGGAGACTGGAACGACGGCATGGATCTGGTCGGCATCGACGGCGCCGGCGAAAGCGTCTGGCTCGCCTTCTTCGTCTACTCCGTTCTGACCAGTTTCGCCGGCGTCGCCGACCGGCGCGGCGACGACGAATACGCCGCCCTCTGCCGGGAAAACGCCGCCAAACTGGTCGAAGCCATCCGCGAGAACACCTGGGACGGCGACTGGTACCGCCGCGCCTACTTCGACGACGGCACTCCTCTCGGGTCGAAGGACAGCCCGGAGTGCACCATCGACTCCATCGCGCAGAGCTGGTCCGTCCTCTCCGGCGCCGGCGATATCGACCGGGCCAGGCGGGCCATGCAGTCGTTGGACGAACGCCTCATCGACGACGAAAACCTCCTCGTCCGTCTCTTCACTCCCGCCTTTAACGCCTGGGACAAAAATCCGGGCTACATCAAGGGCTATGTCCCCGGCGTCCGGGAAAACGGCGGCCAATACACCCATGCCGCCATCTGGGCGGCGATGGCTTTCGCCCGCGAGGGCGACCGGGAAAACGCCTGGCGCCTGCAAAAACTCCTGAACCCGATCAGCCACGGCAGCTCGACGGAATGGGCGGAAAAATACATGGCGGAACCCTACGTCATCGCCGCCGACATCTATACGAACCCGCAGCATCCCGGTCGCGGCGGCTGGTCCTGGTACACCGGGTCGGCGTCGTGGCTGTACCGGTTCCTTATTGAAAGCATCCTCGGCTTCGGCCTGGAAGTCGACACGGTCAAACTGAATCCGTGCGTGCCGGCGGAGTGGCAAAGCTTCCGCATTCGCCTGAACCGGCGCGGCGCCAGCCACGACATTGTCGTCCGGGCCGCCCGGTCCGGCGTGGTCCCGAGCGGCGTCGACGTGGACGGCGTTCCCGGCGACGGACCAGACATCACCCTGCCGGACGACCGGCAGAACCACTCGGTCGAGGTACGGCTATAAGTTTTAGAAAAAGCCTCCTCACGGCGGTGCGGACCGGTCGCGCGTCCGCACCGAACCGGGTGCGACACGTCCATCCGAGCGGGCGGCTAACATGGCCCGCGATTGAAAGAAAGGAGAAACCACCATGCAATCCAAAACCAACTGGGATTATTTCTGCGAACTGATGATTGCCATTCCCGGCCTCAACTCCATGTTCACCGACGCCCCCGGCACCGACAACGCCATGACAAAGAGTAAAATGTACAAGGACGACACGACGCTCGATTGGCGCACCGGCATGTCCGGCCGCCACGGCCAGCCGACGCCATAATGCCGGCCGCCCTGCGGCAGCGAAATCGTCATACCATAAAAAAACCGCCGATAACCGGCGGTTGTTTTTTTGTGAATGGGAATGGCGACTGAACCGTCAGGCCAGAGCGGACCGGAAATCGTTCAGTAACTCCTCGGCATTGGCCTGGCGGTTTTCCGGTACATACGACAGCGCCTTCGTCACGACGTCGACAACGCCTTTCGGGAGGTCCGGCCGCAGTTCCTTCAAGGGGTGGATCTGGGCGTTGATGAGGGCCTGGTGCTGGTCGTGGTCCGTGATGTCGTAGAG
>JAJBTL010000388.1:0-1353 GCA_020860865.1 Planctomycetota bacterium
CCATGAACGCGACCATTTCCACCAGTCGGAGCCACGGACAGCGCGGATCGGCCTTGCTGATCGCCTTGGTCATGACCATGTCCCTGGCCGCCATCGTCACCTACGCGGTGTCGGACACCATGGACAGCCACGCCAACGCCAGGCGGGAGGACAACACCGCCCGGGCCCTGGCGGCGGCGGAATACGGCGCCGAACTGGCCATCTCCGAGGTCGGGCGGCAGATTCATGTCGAGGACGACGAGGATATCCGGGATTCGTCGCGGGTGGTCGGCGACTTCGTCTCCGGCGAGGACGGGAAAAAATACTACCCGAACACGGTGGAACAGCGGCGCATTCGCGGGCTCTTCGACAACCAGGAATTCCGCGTCCGGGTCCGGTCTGCCCGTCAGGTCTACGCCAATCCGGCGAACACCATCGCCGGTGATCTCCTGAGCCGGGGCTGGCTCAAGGCGCCGAAAAATTACGACATCCCCCTTGGTAAAATCAAGGCGCGGCAGTTCGGGGATATTTATGAAATAACCTCCACCGCCCGGAACAGCACCTTTGTTAAATCCGGAGAGGCGGATTCCGACATCAAGGTCAGGCCGGAACTCATGGGCCAGGCGACAGTCCAGGCCATCGTCCGCCTCAATTGGAAGTCGCCCCTTAACGACATGCTGGACCGCATCGGCCTTATCCACATGGAAAAGCCGAGCCGTTTTCAACTGAAAGCCAACAAGACCCTGTGGTACGACTGGTACGCCAAGGCGAAGAGCGGCGTCCCCATCGCCGACAACAATATCGTGCCGTTGGCCGACATGACGAGCCAGGAAAAGTACAACATCAAGGCCACCGGCGAAGACCATTACCTCGTCAAATATATCCGGTCCATCACCGAGCAGACCGTCATCACCATTATCCAGCCGTGGAAATTGTACACCAACCAGGCCAATTACTTCGGCGCCACCGGCGGCTATTGGGAGGCCGGGCTCCTCACCCTGAACTACAAGATGCCCAAGGACGAAGCGAACGATAACAACCTCATCGCCCGGGACAAGGAACCGGTCAACCCATACCGTCCGCGACTCCACAGTTTCAAGGATAAATACCTCACCACGACAACGAAGTGGGTGCTCCGCGACAGCGGCTATAGCAGTCCGTACCCGCTCCGATATGACTTCAAGAAGCAGACCAACGACAGCAAGGAATTCCAGGCTATGCGGGTCCTGAACAAGGACATGGTCTACGACAGCTATCTTCTCGGCGGTCGCGAAGGCTGGGTCGACGGTCAGCCCAAGGGCAAGACGGTGGAAGTGGTCGACGCGGACACCGAGTATTACGACGGCGTCAAGGGCCGTATTAAGGAAGTGAACG
>JAJBTL010000388.1:1363-7553 GCA_020860865.1 Planctomycetota bacterium
CGATTGGGAATCCAAAGAAGGCGGCAGCTTCGATGTCGGCCTCGGCAGCTTTACCGATCTCCGGAACATTTACGCCAACCTGGCCGGCACTTCGAACCGGAACGGGAGCAGTAACCGTTTCGACATCCCGAGCCAGTGGAAACAGGTGTTTATTGGACAATATACCCATGAACCCCGGTTGTCTTACGGGACGGCGACCGGCTTCGAATCGTCTGCAGCGGACACGCCTGGCGTCCGCGCCACCAGTATCCCGCTTCTCGCCGGCTGGCGCATTCGCCCGCAGACCCTTCATACCTTGATGAACGACAAAAACCAGATGCTCGTCCGTCTCTACAGCCTCGAGATTGACGGCGAGACGGTGTATTACAAATATCCGGCTGTCGTTAAGGTAAAAAAGGACGGCTCGGTTGAAGAGCCCGGGGAAGAGGACACTTCAGGTTTCGAAACGACCGCGGATGGCAAATTCGTTGTTTATCTGCCGTCGACAAGTGAAGCGGGCATTAAATTCGTTGAATTCGCTGACCAAGGTAAATACGACAAATACGATTCGATTCGCGAAATGTATTCCCATGGGGTGGTGGCAGAGGTAATGCGCAAAAGCCTTATTATCTCGATGCAAATTGGAATCTTCATGTGTCTACTGCTGATTGGATTCAGAGTGCGGTGGATGCAAATTGGATAGTGCCTGTCAACGCAATACGTTGTGAACTGACCCAGGCCCAGATAAACCAATTCGGCCTCACGCCGGCAAACGCTGGAACACGTAACCCCGATCTTAGCGGTGACGGTGGTGGCGGCGCTGCCGGCGGCTCAGCCGCCGCCGGACCAAAAGAAGGTCCAGGTATGGGCGATGGGAATGTCGGTATCCTTGTGCCCTTTGGCGACGGAGTATACTACAACGATCTCAATAAAGGTTATAAAGGGTATGGACCTATCAGTGGTCCTAAGTATTTCCCGTGGGGATCTAATAAAGATTCGGATTTCCGCTATTGGAATGGTAATCGCGAGTGGATTTATTCCAGTCACTGGGTTGACGTGCCCACGGAAGTAAAAGACCGTATTCAGCCAAAACATGCCTTTACTGTGTACGTCACGCCGGAACAATTGGCTGAACTTCGCCGAACCTTCGGCGATGAGGTCAAGTTGGCTGAAACCGGCGGTGAATACGAGTACCTCAAGGCTCAATGGACCGGCTACTACGTCTGGGCCAGCGCCAAGTTCGGCAACTTCGACGCGAACGACAATTACTATTACGGTTCCGACAGCAAGCGGGGCAGTGGCTTTAAACTCATTAAGGATGATTCCGAACACCCGGACCGGGCCGAAGGCATCGAGGCTGTCACCACGCCGCGCATATTCTTCTGGCAGGAACTCATGGGCTACTCCCTGGTGAAGCGCCGGGACTCGGTAGGGAACGGCTATCCCGCCACCTACGCGAATAACGCCGAGGACGGCGACAAACGGACCTATTTCCGCAATGCATCGAACGGTCCGGCCCAAACCCTGGAACAACGCGTCAAGGTCGGCTTTGACGAACTCCTCCAAGGCACCACCGAGACAAACAAAATTCACCCGTTGTTCGACCGTCTCGGCGCCTCGACGAGCGATATAAAAGAGTACGTCCAGGACCGATTCGACCCGATTTACGTCCTTGAGTACGACAAGAATCTCGTCACCGACGAGAAGGGCGAAATCCACGGTTATACCAAGGAATTGAACGAGTCGAACCCCGATGTCAAGACGTACAAATCCATGAACGACTTCCTTTTCCCGGCCGAGTTCAACGTCTCGGAAGAAGAGGGCGGCGGCAAAATTACCCGGAAGGCGGTCAAGGTCTTTGTCGGCTTTGAAGACCAGACCGAACTTGGCAGTGAATGGGGCCCGACCGACTGGGATTACGGCGACCTGACCTTCACCATCTGGATTGCGCCGCCGGACCTGGTCGAGGACGAGACCACCATAGACAATGTCACCAGTCAGGCCCTCGAATGGTGGGAACGGCAGGAAGAGGACGGCCTCACCGGACTCCTGGCGAATCACGCCCTGACCGCCAACAACGAAGTCCACGGCGCGGTCCGGGAATCACGGGAAAACAGGCTGTACGAAAATTACATGCGTCTCAAGTTCGAGGAAGCGAAAAATCTGGACGCGGCAAATCCGGAAGAATGGCTGTTCTATAACATGTGGACCATGCTGGACAAGGATGACTGGTACCGCATCGGCTTCCCCCGAGCCGTATTCACGGACGGCTTCAAGCTGGACGAAGAAGACCCGATGGTGGCGAAAGTCCTGGCGGAGGCCAAAAATGAGGGAGGCAAGGCGACGTTCTACTTCACCAGCGCCGACCTCCTCGACTACCTGAATAATCTGGAAGATGGTGCCGAAGTGGAAATGAGTGAAGACGGGTTCAAGGCCGCTTTGGAATCGTTGAACTCGATGGCGAACTTCGAACCTATCAGCAAGCGCTACGGCGAAGTGAACAACCTACTCCGCCTCAGAGCCGAACTCCGTGGCAAGGCGCCGTCGTCCATGAACATTCCGGACGAGGACGTGTACGCCCGGGAGATTGCCCGCCATATGGTCGGGTCGGAAGAGTACAACGTCCCCGGCGTCGAGACGCGGAACTTCTACCCGATTTCGAACGCGAATGAAGAAAACGTCACCAAGGTCTTCCTCGCCGGCGAACCGGTGCCGGAATGGAATGACAATGTCTTCGCCGGATTCAGCCGGTCTAATACCGTGCCGAAAAACGAAGCCACGTTCCGCATACCCGATCCGCTCAACTTCACCGACGGCTATCGGGAAGACACTATCAGGTTTATCACCGACGAAGAAGTAGAGAATGGCGCGATTCAGGAAGTGGTCCGGACCGACGTGAGGAACACGTTCGGCCTGAAGGACCGGCGCTACAACCTTGGCTACCACCGTGGCGGCGACAGTGAAAAACTGAAGACAATCAAGGAATCGCAGCGCGTTGGCTTCGCGGACAATTACCAATTGGCATATCTCTACCAGCCGGGCTGGAACCCCTTCATGACAACGACTGGAAATCGTCTCGCCAAGGAACTGCAACCGAAGGACGACCCGAACAACAGTAGAGAGCCGGCGCGGTATAATTACGAATACAAGTACGGCCTTACCCACGCCGACGCCAAGACACCGAAGTTTGTCTTTAAGAAACATTTTGACGGCGCCGGGACCATGATAGTAAACGGCGACCTGATCATCGAGGACACCTTCGCCTATCACGGCATCCTCATCGTCCTTGGCGATCTTATTGTAAGGCCGACGGAACACGAAAACGAGTTCGTCTGGTCCGGGAGCGGCTGGCCGGTGGACAAGGATAATAATCCTCTGAAGCCCAAAAACCTGAACCTCCCCTATGACGAAATTGCCAAGCCGTCTTACACGAATTGGGAATACGTCGACGAGGAAGAAAAGGGCGATGTGCCGCGTCCGGCCAATCCGCAGCCGATTCGGACAACGGTCTACCGTGGCGATCTCCATGTCCAGGGTCAGCTCATCGTCAAGGGCCGGATCATTATGGAGACGGTCCCGGTGACGGACGAGAAAACCGGTACCGAAAAGGAAATCACCGGCACCATCAGCGCCTACTGGAGCCAGGAAGCGGTGGAACTCATCGGCAGCATCTGGTCGGCCGGTCGCATGGTGGTCGAACGGGTGTCGTGGACCAACGACGACAACATCGAAGTCGGACCGATCTGGAACGATACCGTTGAAGTCGGTACTCAACAGGAATAGTTCTATCGGGTGACGCGCGGCGCCGGACCATTCCCCTACGTTCCGGTTCGGCGCCGCGCTTCCGCCCGGTGCCACGGTGCGGTTACCTCGCACACACGGTTATGATAACTATCCGTCTCCCCGGACCTGACGGCGGGTTGCGCCGAAGCGCCGGTTTTACGGGAGACCAGTGGAGGGCAACGCCATGACAGTTCAGACAGCCGGCCGCCGCCAACGCGGCTTCACCCTACTCGAAATGATGATCGTCATCGCCCTCCTGTCAATTTTTGCCGTCATGGTCGTGCCGCCGGTCGTCAACGCCCTCACCCTGGTCAACCGGGAAAGCGCCATCCTCCGCATGGACCGGGACGGCCACCAGGCCCTGAACCTCATCTCCACCAATCTCCGGCCGTCCGTCCTCCCGATTGTCACCCGGGATCAGTCCGAATTCACTCCGCAGTCCAAAATCAATAGTTGGGCCAAGACCGACGATACCATTTCATTTCAGGACGTTCTCAATTCCGCCGTCGGCTTCAGCCAGTACGGTGAAGCCTGGCTCCGCGTTCTCCAGAACGGTACCGACTTCCTCCCGTTTACCCAGCCCGTGCCGTTCAAATATGCCTCGGACGACGATGTCACCCTGTCCGAGGACAGGGAAAAGACCAGCCTTTCCACCCTCGACTCGAACGACCTTCTCCAACTCGGCATCCGCGACTTCACCTATCGCCGGGCGGACGGCCAATTGGGCGCCATCACCGTTGCCGGCAACTACGAGGTGACGCCGGAGAAGCTGGCGAACGGCGCCACCGTACCCCGGCGCTACCTTCGGGCCGACGGCGTGTTCCAGTCCATCCATCCGTATCTCCAGAGGCTGGCGCCGCAAAGCCTCGGCCTCGATCCGGCCGGCCTCCCGGACACCATCGACCTGTCGAACGCCCGCTTCGCGGAAGAATTGGCGCTCCCGAACGGCGCCGCCGCCGCGTATGGGATAATCCGCTTCGTCCCCTATCGGGACGGTCCCAATTCGGGCGTACGCGTTCTCGACGAATCGACCCTTGGCCGGCTGTCGAACGGCACCACCACCGGCCTCGACATCGACGGGAACGGTTCCTCGTCCGATACCTTCGCCCTCGGCCGCTTGGAAATCATCTACCTCAGTCACGACCGGGCCGAGGCCGAAAGCAAGGTTGTCAGCCGCACGGCGGCGACCAGCACGGTCCTTCTCCGCCTCAATACCGTCAGTATTCCCGACGTCACTGAAGACGACGACGATGACGACGACAAAGAGCCCGAACCGTACCCGGCTATTTTCCGCCTGCGGACGCCACGGGCCAGCGACGGAAACCGTATACCGAGTTATGCCGTCGATATCGACCTGCTCCTCATGGACGATCTGCGGCAGAAGCGGAGCGTTCTCAGCTTCAACCAGATCGTCCCGTTCATCGTCCGCCGCTACCAGACCACGGTGGAATTGCGGAATCTGACGCGCCAATAACCATCGACACATCGACGTCCTTTTCAGTAGTGGGGAGAATCATGCCGAGAGTAGTCGCCGCCGACCGACCGCATCCCGACGATATGACCCAATTAATCGAACTGGTCGCCCGCCGCCAGCAGCTTATCGCCATGCGGGAAGTGGAGGAACAGCGGAAACGCTTCGCCGCCACCAAAACGGTCAACAGCGGCCTCGACCAAACCATTCGCGTCCTGACCAGGCTCATCGCCGAGATAGACGACGAACTGAACCGGCAGTGGGCCTTCACCGGCGCGCTGGATTATGCCTGACGGCCTGACGGCCGGCGGTTGTCGTTACAGGACCAAATAAAAGCGCGGCCTCGCGAGGAGACCGCGCTTTCTCTTTTGAAAAATATGGCGGCGCACACTGCCGTTTGGCTGTCACTCTTTTGTCAACTGCGACAGATCCTCATGGAGCAACCGCGTCCCTGTTTCGAAGAACTGCACCATTATCTTTTTTCGATCAGACGTCAGGACCTTGCCGGAACCGAAGGTCGGATGCCGGACCAGATCGCCCGGCTTGAATTTGGACTGCGCCCGCGCCGGCGGCGGCGCCTTCTTTGTCGGCCATTTGCGTTTCGGCCAGGCCGGTTTCGCCGGGGCTGTCCCGGCAGCGGCCGGGAACTCGCTGTCGAACCCGGCGTCGAACCCCGGGTCGAATCCCGGATCGAAATCGATATCGAAGTCGTCGCCCGGATCGACGCCGAAGCCGTCGTCGTCCGGCCCGGCGTCGGCCATGAAAACGTCGTCCTCCCACGCCACCGCCTTGGCCTGGCGGCCGCCGCCGTAGCCGGAGGCGTAAAGGGGCGAGGTGGCGTCGCCGAAGTCGGCCACGGACAGCATGTCGTCCGGCAGTTCCTTGAGAAACCGTCTGGATTTGGCGAAATCGACGCTGCCGTGCATGTACCGCGTCTCAGCGTGAGTCACCCAGGCC
>JAJBTL010000265.1 GCA_020860865.1 Planctomycetota bacterium
GTGCCTGGCCGAGGACGACCGGTTTCGCCGCCGCTATGATGCCGCCGGGGCCGGTGGTCGGTTTCGGGGCGGCCGGAGCGCCGGTCGGCAGTGAACGCATGCCGGCGGACGGCGGCGCCTTCGGAATCGGCGCCGGACCCGGGGTGCGGGTCGGGGGCGTCGGCGCTTTCGGAGCGGGCTGGCCGCCCGTGGGGTTACTTGATGCTGCGGCGATGCCGAGGTTTTCCATGGCGCCGACCCAGCCTTCGCGAAGCTTCCGGTAGATGTTCTGGACTTCGTCCAGTTTGGTCACGTCTTTCCGCATGTTCGCGGTGATAAGGCAGTTAAAAGCATAAGCGTGCAGGGCCATGAGGTTACTGGCGATTTCGCCGCCCTTTTCCTTGTCGACGGTGCAAATAAGCTCCATGACTATGGCCTGGGCCCGCATCAGCGCATGGTGGGAATCTTCTATCTGCTTGGCTTCGATGGCCTTTCGGGCGATTTCGGTGAATCGGAGGATGCCGTCGAACAGCATGACAACCAGTTGTTCCTTGGAGGCAGTCTCAATCTGCGTCCTGAGGTACTGTTGGCGGGCGTTGGGAAGAGCCATAGGTTTCTCCTTTTACAAGATGCGGACCCGGATCCTCCGGGACAGCGCAAGTCCACACCCCGGGATGGAAGGTCTGGACGGTTTCCTGCTCTTCTTTGGTAACGGCGGCGGCGACGGAAACTTTAACCCCAACCTGCGTTTTTTTCCGCCCATCACCGGCATTTACAGCAAAATCGGCAAAATACGCCGAATTCCAACTTTAACCGAAAATCCTCTAACCAATCCACAGTAAAAGGGATAAAGTAGTGTTGGTGACGACCCGGTTCCGTTATACTGTTTTATCAGGTTGAGGTGGATTTTTTCGTTCCTCTCTCCAAGGAGACAGTCCCATGAAGACCATGACACTCGCCCTCGCCGCCTTCGCCGTCGTTCTCGCGGCAACCACCATGGCCCGCGCCGCCAACCTTGCCTCCAACGACCTGGCCGGGACCTACCGCCTGACCCGGGTCAACGGCCAGGCCTATGACGCCGACCGCCCGGCCGAACTCCGGATCGGACCCGGCATGGCAATGGCCGGCCGTATCTGTAACACCTTCCGTGGTCAATACAGCCTCGACAACGATGTTATCGCCATGCCCGACTTCATGCTGACCCGGATGGCCTGCCCGGGCGAGCTCGGAACGGGGGACCCCCAGTTCCTCCAGGGCCTGCGGCGCGGGTACGCCGCCATGGTCTACGGCGACACCCTCGAACTCCGGAGAGACGACCGGATATACATCTTCTCGAAAACCGCCGCCGGCGATGGCGACAGTGAAACCGGCACCGCCCCGGACGCCACCACCGGCCAGCCCGACGCCTCCGCCGGGACCGGCACGGTCGGCGCGGACGACCTCATGGGCCGGACCTTCATCCTCGCCCGAGTCGACGGCCAGCCGTTCCGTTCGGGAATGGGCCGGCAGCCGTCCATATCGTTCGCGTCGGACATGCGGGTCAGCGGCAGCGCCTGCAACCAGTACTCCGGGCCGGGCGAACTCGAGGACGGCGTCCTCACCGTCGCGAATGCCGCCTCGACCATGATGCTCTGCGTCGACCAGGCCCTCTCCGCCTTTGAACGCGATTTCCACCAAATGCTCAGGGACGGCGCCACCGTCAGCCTCGACGGTGAAACCCTGACCCTGAGCCGGGGTTCGCGTACCTTCGAGTATACCCTGGAATAAACGCGGGCTGGTAGGAAAAAACCGCCGGTTCTGGCGACGCCATGTCGCTTGGCGGTATCGGCCGGTGAGGTAGATCATCCATCGTTATCACGCTTCGGGAGGGACCGGTCCGGTCCCTCCTTTTTGTATGGCCTGGCGGTTTTTTGAAAGAACCAGGCGGTTCCCGGGAAAGTGTCTTCCGGAGTATTCCTCGTTTCCATACGAACCGCTTTCCGTAAGGGGCACCCGCGATGGCTTGGTTACAACGTCTAGGTTTCGCTTTATTATTGGCCGTGGTGGGCCTGACGGGCGACGGCACGGGACTCGACGCCCCCGGCGCCGGCCTGACCCTTCCCGACGAGGCTGTCCGTACCGCCACCCTGGACGACTTTACCCGCCATCTGGTCGACAACGCCTACGTCTGCATCGATTCGAAAAACCTGGCCGAGGCCGGCCGTTTTATCGACAGGGCGCTGGTCGAAGCGCCCGAAAACCCGACCCTCCTCCAGATCCGGGCCCACCTCGTGCTCCTGACCGGGGACTGGCGCCGGGCTGAACAGGCCTTGACCGCCCTCCTTGACGTTCAACCCGACAATTTGGAGGCCCTCCTCTGGCGCGCCTATGCCCGGTACAGCCTCCGGGACAGCACCGGGGCGGAACTCGATGCCGCCCGCGTGGCCGGCCGCGACGACGACCTCGGCCGTTACGCCGAGGATCTCCTCGCCGTCGTCGGCGGGTTGAAAAATGCCCTCGACACCATGATAGACGAAGGCTGGTCCGACATCCACGAACGCGAAGCCGCCCTTCTGGCGGCGGGAGACCGGGACGGGCTCGAGGAGTTTTACACCGTTCTCGCACAGGTTCCCGGCCTGACCGCCTACGCGACAGCGGCGCGGGGACTGATGCGCAGCCAGTTCGGCGACGTGGACGGGGCCGGCGAAGCATTCGAGGAGGCGTTGGTCCGGACCGACATCGATCCGGTGGTCAGGGCCGATCTGGAAATGCTCCTCCTCCAGGTCCGCCGCGACCAGCGGGAACGCCTCGCCTGGGAAGACACCGGCCGCCGCGTCACCGCCGCCCTCGGGAGCGGCGATATTCCCGGCCTTGAAACCTACCTTGGCGAACTGGCCGAGATGGACCGGTTCCGCGCCTTTGCCCATGCCGCCCGTGGTTTTCTCCGCCTTGGCGAAGGCCGCAGCCGCGAAGCCAGGTCGGACTTCATCGCCGCCCTGACAGCCGCTTCGCTCCCGGAATCGGTGGAGGCGGATGTCAGGTCGGCCCTGGCGACGGCGTCGAGCCGGGCCGAAGAACCGGGTTTTGCCGAACTTCGGGAACTCCTCGGCCTTCTCCGCGAGGCCGGAGCCGACGACGACATAAAGGCCTGGTATGCCGATCTCGCCCGGAAGGACGAGTTGGGCATTTTGGCCCTTATCCTGAAATCATTCGAAACGTTCCGCCGTGAGGCCTGCGACAGCGGCATCGCCGCCGCCTGCGACGCCGGGTCCAGGAACCGGTTGTCCCCGACTGTGACGCAAGACCTGGAAGCGGCGCTTGCCCGCCATGCCTCCCTCCGGAGCGCCAGGCAGGAATGGGACACCCTCCTCGCCCGGGTCAAGGAATTGGAAAACGCCGGCGACGAAGCCGGGCTTGAAGCGCTGTTCACGGAGATGGCGGCGACTCCGGAATATGCGGCGTTCGGCTTGTCGTCCCGGGGTTTTCTCTACCTCGATCAGGGTAAGGACAGCGCGGCCGAGGCCGATTTCACCGAAGCCCTGGCCACGCCAAATCTCGAAACGGCGGTGCGGACCAGGATTGACCGCGCCCTCGCCACCATCCGCCGCGATCGGTCGGAGGCGGCCCGCTGGCAGGGCCTGCTTGCAGAAATGCGCGGCCTCACCGCCACCGACGGCGATGCGGAACGGCTTGAAGAAATTATCGGCGAACTCGTGACGAGGCCCCAATACCGTGGCCCGGCCCTGGCGGCCCGGGGCGTTCTCCGCCTGCGCCAGGACAACCGGGTCGAGGCCGAGGAGGACATGCGGGAAGCCTTGACCGCCGGCGGATTGGACGTGGACACCCGCGTCGACATCATGGCCATTCTCGCCCGGATGGATATCGACCGCCGGGCCAGGCAAATCGAGGACGCGGGCGATCTGGACGGGCTGGAAGCGTATTATCAGGAACTCATGGCCAAACCGGAATACCGGACCAGCGCCCTGGCGTCCCGGGGCTATCTCCGCTGGCGGCGCGGCAACAATCCCGAGGCCATCGCCGACTTCCTCGCCGCGTTGGCCAACCCCGCCCTGACGCCGGCGGCGCGGCGGGAAATCGAAACCGCCCTCGGCGAGATTGACGACTCCGTCCGCCGCCAGGCCGAATGGCACTATGCCGAAGGCCGCCTGGACGACTTCGCCGTCAACCTTCACCTGACAGACGCCCTCGCCGTCGTCGACGAAATCCTCCTCGCCCAACCGGACAACGCCGAAGCGCTGGCCCGCCGGGGCGAGGTGCGGGTGGCGTTCGGCGATGTCTATAACGGCCGCGCCGATCTCCAGGCGGCGGTGGCGGAACTACCGTTCGGGGACGAACGCCGCGACAAGGCGGAAGCCCTTCTCGACGCGATTGAAATCGCCTTGAACAAGGACGCGACAATTACGAATCCATTGGCCGACGCGGCGTTGGAACTGGTCGACGCCTTACTGGCCGCCAACGACCTGACCGCCGCCGGGCGGCTCCTGGCCGCCTCGATTGAATTGCCGCTCGACCCGGTGCAGACCGGCCTCCAGAGTTATTACCTCGGCGAACTCCACTGGCGAACAAACAGCCGGGAGGACGCCTCCACCTATTTCGCCGAGGCGGCGGCCAGCGCCATCGATGCGGAGAGGAAATCGGAAGCGCTGTAGAAAATGTCGACGTACGCCTTGGAAAACGGCAACGCCAAGGAAGCCCTCGCCTGCGCCGAACAGTCGGCCAAGGCCAACCGGAACAGCGCCGCCGCCATGTCCAGGACCGGCTTCCGCTGCGCGACGCTCCGGCAGGACGACAAGGCCATTTACTATTTCGAGGAAGCGCTCCGGCTCGACGACATGATCGGCCACGACAACGATCTCCATCGGCTCCTTGCCGCCGCCTACCTCCGGTCCGGCGCCGCCGGCCGGTTCCGCACCCACATGCGCCGCCATATCGACAACACCCGGTCGCGCCTGGACGGCTGCGGTCCGGTGAACAACTGCGACTACCTGTCCTGGTATTGGGCGCGGAAGGATCACGCCAACGCCGCCAAGCGGTTCAGGGGAACGGCGTCCATCCTCACCGCCCGCATTGAAGGCGGCGAGTATGTGGCGGAAAACGTCAACGAGCTGTTTTACCGGATAAGCGGTTTCAAGGCGCTGCCGGTCGACGTCTACCTCCGGACCGCCATGGCGGCCCACGGCCGGATGCCGGAGCCGTATGGCTATGCCCGGTACGGCGAGGTCGGGGTTTACGGTGACAGCGTCCATCCCGGAGACAACTTCACTATTGCGGCCGGGGCGCGGGCCGAACTCGGCGGCGGCGTGTTCACGGCGTTGGAACGGGTTTTCGGCATTGGCGGCGACACGCGGAACGACACCCGCGTCCGCCTTGGTCATTCGTGGAGCCGTGGGGAGGATCGCCAGCCCGTGGCGTTGTCGTGGTGGTATGGCCGGACCGATGTGGAGGCCATCTACTCCCTCGAACACGACGACGTGTCAATAACCGGCGACTTCCGGGCCGGCCGGTCGTTCCGTCTCGACCAGTGCCTGGACGGCTTTGTCGTGACCCCGTACCTCGGCCTGTCCGTCCTGGCCGCGAGCGACCAGTACCTGACCGGCACCGACCACTGGGCGGCGGACGCGGTCCCGGGCGTGGCGGTCCGGCGCTGGGTCAACGAGGACCGCTACAACGCCCAGGTAGCAAGTTGGGAATTAATTCTCGAGTATCGGCTGGGATTGTCACGGGACAGGCGGAACATGCTGGCGATGAATTTGCCATATAACTTCTGATCGGAGACTTGTAGTGTTCTTTAAATCAAAAGGACCGAGGGAAGGTACCGCTTCATAATACGATCACCGGTGATAAGTCGTAATGGTTCCACCATTGCTTGTGCAAGGATCATATGATCGAAAGGGTCGTTATGATATTTGGGCAGGGTGAGTAATGGATCGATATGGTCGCCTGAAAGGGATAATTCCACCATTCCACTGTCACGTGCGGCTTTGCGGAGTTCCACAAGGTTAACGTCTAATTTGCCTATCCGAGTTTTGATGGCAATTTCCCACCACGACACGGCACTGACGAAGATATCCGTATCGTCGGCCAGAATGATTTCACGGACGGGCTCGATGCGATGCGATCCTGCCAAAGTCCATAACAGAGCGTTTGTATCCAGAAGAAACCGCATTATTTTCCTCCCATGAATCCTTGCAGGACATCATCGGGGAGAGGCGCATCGAAATCATCAGGCACCGATAGTTTCCCGGCCAAAAGGCCGATGCGCTTTCTGGGCTTCAATTTTATAACAGAGGTGAGCACCGCCTCTGGTTTTCCATTTTCTCCAATCAGGATAATTTCGCCACCTGCCGCGCGTTTGACCAGTTGGGATAATGTGCTTTTAGCCTCATGGATCGGGACGGTATCCATCGAATAACTCCTGAAGTCGGATAAAACTAGTACATTCTTATATATTTTCTGTAAAATCCTCAAGCGGTGCATCGAAGTCATCAGCCATCCAAACCATGACCTTTTCCTAATCCGCGCAGGATGGCGATCCCACCCTTTTCAGGATTGTTCTTGGATGGCGGTTCGGGATCTACGGTAAAGGTGATTATGACATGTCCCGTCGGAACATCATCCGGCAGTTCGATAGTAACTTTACGATCGGGCGGGATGACGATTTTTTGACTAAACGTTTTCATTCGCATTTCCTCGTATATCAAGCCTGAGGCTGAGTACTCAATGACTCAGGTATGCGCCGGCTACTTCATTATACCATTATCTTGTCGTATGGACGTGCTGAACAATCGGTAGTATCCAAATCGGACCAGTGTTCGCAAGTGAAAGGTTCTGTCTCCATGATGACAGGATAGGGCGATATCCATTTAAATAGGTCTTTTTAATTTGAAATTGGTCGATGAGGCATTACACTATATGCAGGTGAAGTGGAGGCAAGAAAAATGGACATAACCCTAACCGAACTCAAAAGAAACCCTGGCAAATATATCGATGCGGCGAATTCTGAACCAATATACATCACCAAAAACGGCAAGAGGGTCGCCAAGTTGACAGGAACCAATGCTGAACGCGTGGCCAAGATGGAAACAATATTTGGCATCATTCCGCACGACGTGGATCTGAAAAAATCGAAACTGGAAAGACTCCATGATAAGGGCTCTCTTTGACACCAATGTACTTTTGGATGCCCTGGCCGATCGAGAGGGGTTTAGCGAAGATGCCAAGGCGCTCTTCCGGCTTGTGGCGGAGGAAAAAATACATGGCTACATAAGCGGGAGTTGCATTACTGATATTTACTACATTTTACGCAAGGAGGTCGGCCTGAAGCAATGCCGTTATGCGCTTGGTATACTGCTGGACTTCTTTACGATTGTGAGCGTAGGTGGAACGGCTTGCTCCACGGCTTTTGAAATGGGCTGGGACGATTACGAAGACGCGGTCGTTGCCACCTGCGCGATAAGCGCAAAGGTGGATGTTTTAGTAACTCGTGACGCTAAATTCCTAGGTTCTGTCTGAATTATCCGACGGTGCAATTTTCCGAAGCAAGCGCCTTAT
>JAJBTL010000419.1:0-1348 GCA_020860865.1 Planctomycetota bacterium
TTCCGGAACAACCTAGCCAGCGGCGCGAACGCCCGGGGCGGCGCGGTCGACATCGGCACTGGCGCGACCAGCGGCGCCGGTTTGGTCGGGAACGTGTTTTCCGGGAATTCCGCCGAAGGCGTCCATTCCGCCCGGGGCGGCGCCATCGCCTATGCCGGAGCGGACGACCTCGTCATCACCGGCGGCGAACTGACCGGCAACAAGGCGGTCGCCACCGGCGGCGTCGGGTCGTCGGCTTATGGCGGCGCCATTTTCCGCCAGGGCGGCAATGTCTCCATCACCGATGTCGACATCACCGGGAACACGGTCAGCGGCGGGACGGCGCAGGGTTCCGGGATATTTATGGCGACGGACGCGGACGCCGCCACGCCAGGCTCCGGCGTCGCCCTCTCCCTCACCGCCACCACCGGCACCATGACCATCGCCAACGGCGACAGCGGCACTGCCGCACGAGCCAGCCGGTCGAACCGGGAAGCGGGAGCCGGCATCTTTTTCGGGAACGCCGCCACCGGCGCCGCCACCCGGGAGGACAGCGTCTTCCGGATCAACGCCGCCGCAAACAGCGCCATAATTCTGGACGACGTTGTCGGCGTCGTCGTGAACAGCGGAAAGTCCTACACCCAGACCCGGGACGGCGACGGCCAGGTCAAACTCGGCGGCGCCAACTATGTCGTCATGGACGACCTGTCGTCGGCCACCATCGGATTCAAGGGGAACGGCGAGACAATCCTTTCCAGTAACTATTCCCAGACCTTTTCCGGAAACGGCGATGCCACGGTGCATATTGAAAAGGACCACCAGATCCTCGTCAGCGTTCCCCGGGACGATGGCGCCAAACCCGCCCTCTTCGACTTCTCGAACAGCGGCACCGACGGCGGCGACCGGAACTTTGTCATCGGATCGGGAGCGTCCGACACCGCCCGCCTCGGCCTCACGACAGTCGGCGAGAACGGGGACTTCCTTGTCAAGTCGACGTCCCAGGACATCGTCCTGGTGAAGGGTCTTGGTGAAGAACAGATACTCTATATCCGCGACCATTTCGTCAGCGAGTCCGGCGGCCTGTTCGAAGGCGAAGTGTCTGGCCTCCAGGCGACGCAGGACGCGGACGGCAACTGGTACCTCGCGGCCAACGTCGTCCACCGGAGCCCGTTTGAAAACTCGTTCGCGTCGTCCCTGGCCATGGACGCCCTCGACAACTACGTGAACGAATGGGCCGGCTTCAACGAATCGGGACGGGGCGCCGAAAAATTCACCGCCATGTACCAGAACCCGAAGGCGATCATGCCGGAAGCGTTCGCCGATCAGGCCCGGGTTATGATTGACGCGGTGGACACAGTCGCAGATGCCG
>JAJBTL010000419.1:1358-7520 GCA_020860865.1 Planctomycetota bacterium
GCACCGGGCGGCGCGGCGCACTGTCCGACGCCGGCAGGGAAAGCGCCGTCGCCTCGGACGGGGCGGTCGGTTCCCTTCCCCCGTTTCCCGGCCTGAGCGGTTTCCGCGTGTGGGGCGGCTATGTCGGGAGTTTTCAAGACAGGAAGCCGGAGGACGGCGCCAACGGCTACAAGGTCGACCGTCACGGTTTTGTCGGCGGTTTGACCCGGGATTTCGCCGAGGCGGGAAGCGTCGGGCTGTACGGTGGCTTCACCTCGGCCGACGTCAGGTCGAAGAGTATCAACGGACGGGTCGACCAGACCACCGGCCACATCGGCGTTGTCGGGCGGCTCCGACCGCTCATGATGACGCACCCGGGGTTGTCATTCTATAGCGACCTCGGGTACCATTTCGCGGACAACGAAATGGAGCGGCATTTCGGCGGCTTTTCCGCCAAAGGTTCGTTTGATCAGACCGTGTTTTCCGCGTCGCTCGGCGCGGAGTACGAGTTCGAATGGAACTGCGTCGCCATAGCCCCGATGGCGGAACTCCGGTACCTCCACCTCGACCAGGACGACATGACCGAGGCCGGCGTCACCGCCACCCGGACGGACGGCTTTTCCCGTTCCTGGCTGACGCAACGGATTGGCGCCGAGGCGTCGTACTCGTTCCTCCTGGCGAACGGCGTTGTCCGTCCCCTCCTCGGCCTGGCCTGGCGTCACGATTACGGAGCGAAACACTTCTCGACCAGCGCCGCCTTTGTCGGACCGGACGATCCGGTTTTCTTCCCGGTGACGTCCTCCCGGAACACCCGGGACTCCCTCGACGTCACCGCCGGCTTCCAGACCAGTCACGTGATGAACGGGTACTGGGTGGGCGTCGATGTGAAATACACTGCCAATCTGGGGCGGAAGGCGACGGTGCAGTCGGTCTACGCCGGTTTGAACCTTGTTTTTTAAGTGGCGTGGACGTTTTGATCTGAACGCCTTTATGCGCCGCGGCCAGTGTGCCGCGGCGTTTTTTGTCGGAAGTGGTGGGTAAACATGATGTGGCGCCGTCTATTCGAGCGCCGAGAAGTCGTGGCGCATCGCCGCGTAGTTGTCCGGCCTGACGTTCTGCGCCGCCCAGAGGGCGAACTGGCGGACGGTGGCGTCCGGGTCGTTGTTGAACACGCGGGACAGGACCTCGTCCGCCACATATTCCCAACCGGGATGGCGCTTCACCGTCGCTCCGGCCGTGTCCGGGAGGCCGTAGCGGAGCGTGGCCAGGCGGACCACCGCCTCTTTCCGCCAGAACGGTTCGGCGTCCTCGACCGCCACCAGGCAGACGGCCGGGAGGCAGGCGAAGCCGTCCATTTCACCGAGGGCGATATTCGCCTTCCAGACGAAAGCGCGCATGATGCCGGACAGGCTGTCACTATAGGCCCTGGCGATGCCGAGGCGGCGGGAGTCGCCGGTCCGGAGAAAGAGGGACGTCATGCCCTGGGCGGCGCGCATCTTGAAGATGAGGCCGGTGACGAAGACGATGCTGCTGGACCGGTCCGTCGTCAGGTGCCAGCCGCAGATCAGGGCGGCCCGGTAACAGCGTTCCGCTTCGGCGCTGTCGCCGCCGGTCGAAGCGGTTTCGGCCCGGCGGAGAAGGGCCTGGAGATACTGGCGGAAGACGGAAAAGTCGGGTTGCCTGGCATTGACGGAGGTGAACTCCGGGTAGTACTCCGGCGTCAATTCGCAGCGGGCGATGTCCGCTGCTTCGAGAAGGAGCTGGACGCCCCGGGACTGTTCGCCGCCCGTTTCGAGAATGCCCTGTTCCTCCCGGTAGACATCTTCCAAAAGCTGGAAGCGGGCGGCGGCGTTGCCGGCGCCGGTCGGGAGTGGGACCAGGTCGGCGAGGCCCGAATCCGTGTCCCAGCGGGACAACATCCAGGTGCCGCCGCCGGCGGCGCCGGTCGGGCGGAACGCCTCGAGTTCACGGAGAATGTCTTGCTGGCGGCTTGTCATGGCAAGGACCGGCGCCTGTCCAGCCAAGGCGGCGGCGAGGGGGAAGAGAAGGAGAACGGCACAAGCCGCTTGCAATAACCGGACGTTCCGCATACAGTTTTGTCTTCCGAACCGCAAAGCCACGCTCGAATGGGGAAGGTCTTTCTTCCGCAATGGAGCGGTGTCCTGTTTCACGAGGTATATTTTATATCTCCATTTTGGAGCGTTTCATGATTCGACTCAGTTGGGATCAATTCCACAAAGATTGTGAAGTTTTGGCGGAAAACATCAAGAATTCCGGACGGGAATACGACAAACTGCTCTGCATCACCCGGGGCGGCGTGTTTGTCGGCGGCCTTCTCGGGCACCTCCTGTCCATCCGGAATATCACCACAATCGCCCTCAAGCTCTATGAATTCGACCAGCAGAACCAGGTCGAACAACTGTCCGGCCCCGACCTCCCCCTGCCCGGCACGCGGATGCTGGTGGTGGACGACATGCTGGATTCCGGCCGCACCCTGTCCTACATCGTCGACAAGTACGGCAAGGATTACGAAATCGACATCGCCGTCCTCTACGACAAGGGGAACGGCGATCTCCGCGCCACCTTTACCGCCCAGTCCATTCCCGACGAATGGGTCTGGTTCCCCTGGGAACCGCCCATTCCGGAATCGGAGGAAGAGGCGAAGGACGCGAAATAACGCGGCGGAGTCAGTGCCGGCGGCGGCGCGTCGTCTCCGGCATTGGCAATGGTCACCGCTGGCAGGTTGGACAATAGAATGTCGACCGCCCGCCCTGGCGAATTGACGCCACTGTCCCGCCGCAGCGGCGGCAGCGTTCCCCGGCCCGGCCATAGACCCGGATGACCCGCTGGAACCCGCCTTCCCGGCCGTCGACGGTACGGTAATTCCGAATAGTGCTCCCGCCCGACCGAATCGCGGCGCGGAGCACTTTTTTTATTGCCGCGACCAGGGCGTCGGCTTCGGCCCGGTCGAGTTCGCCGGCGGGACGCTCCGGACTGATGCCGGCGATGAAGAGGGCTTCACTGGCGTAGATATTGCCGACGCCGACCACCACCTCCTGGTTCATGATGTGGTTCTTTATGGGACAGGTCCGGCCTTCGCAGCGGCGCCACAGTTCCCGCCCGGTAAAGGTGCGGTCGAGGGGCTCAGGGCCGAGGCGGGCGAACTCGTCCGGCTCTCCCGTTCCGCTGTCGAGACGGACCAGTTTGACAAAGCCGAAACGGCGCATGTCGGCGAAGCGGAGGGACTCGCCGTTGTCGAGGCCGATGGCGAGGCGGTCGTGTTTTTCGTACGGTTCCAAGTCCGGGACGATGCGAAACGATCCGGTCATGCCGAGATGGGCGAGAAGGCCGTGCGGGCAGTTGTCGAAGGCGAAGACGATATATTTGGCGCGGCGGCGAACGCCGGTGACGACGTGTCCGGGAAGAACTTTCCCTGCTTCCCGCCCAAGCGGGTAGCGGAGCGCACCGCGCTGCTCGAGCGTGGTGACGGCGCGGCCGGTCAGGGCTTTTGCCAATGCGGTGACGACGGTTTCGACTTCGGGCAGTTCTGGCATTCCGTAGTGCTCTCCGGGGTTTTCGGGTCAATTCGTTGCCTGTTTTATCCAGGTGAGGAATGTGCTCGCCTCTTCTACAAACGCACCTGCATTATCGCTTCAATTTCGACGCTTATCCCGAACGGCAGCGACACAAAGCCGACCGCCGACCGGGGATGGATCCCCCGTTCCCGGCCAAAAACCGCCACCATGAGATCGGAACAGCCGTTGATAACCTTCGGGTGGTCGGTGAAGTCCGGGGTGGCATTGACCATGCCGAATACCTTCACCACCGCCGTCACCCGGTCGAGATCGCCAAGGACTTCGTTGGCGACGGCGAGGAGGTTCAGCCCGGCGTGGCGGGCATGGATATAGCCTTCCTCGGTGGTGAGGTCTCGGCCGAGCTTTCCGGTGCAGAGGGTGCCGTCGGGCAACCGGGGGTTCTGTCCGGCCAGATACAGCAGGTCGCCGACCAGGCGGTACTGGGCGTAATTGGCGGTGGGCGCCGGATAAGATGGCAGGGCGAGGTTGAGTCGGCGCAGTTCGTCGTCGGGATGCACGGTAGTCTCCAGTACGCGGATGGATGGACGGGTTTCTGAAACAAGGTTCGTCAGTTCTCCCAATCATCCAGAGGACGCGCCGATTTTCAATACCGAACCGAATATACTGAAGCGCGCTGAAGATTCGGTTATTTTAATCCTGTAAATTCCAATGAGCGATCCAGGTTTAGGATTTACGTTTCCCGAAAGGTAAAGTGGCTTTGGTATAGGTATCTGCCAATCGGAAAAAAGGTGACTCGGTGCATACGATGTGGCACATTGGGAGATGCGAAGTGTCGCAGGAGCGCATGACGGAAAATACCCGGCGTGATACATCATTTGGACCAGCAGGCGCGTCCGGGACAGGCGAACCACCGTTAGGACCGCCGCCGGGAACGGCGCGGCGGGGTTGACTCGCCAGTTAAGTCAACGAATTTATACACATTCTTTCACGCGTAGGTTAACCATGACGAGGACGGCGTTGTGTCCGCTAAGCCATCGCAACAGTCCCGGGTGGAGCATTGTCGCACCCATGAGGTGGCGGCGAATTTTCGGCACTACATATATATGGCGAAGGACGCACTCGGCGATCCTTCGCGAAATCTTGAGGAATTATGGGACTGGCGACAATTTTTCGAAGAAAATTGCGGTCCTGTTGCTGGTTCTGGCGAAAATCGGATGGGAAAATATTTATTTTAAAAAAATGCTTGCCGGAAGGCTATTATTTCCGTAAAAGTTGATGCGGAAGCGTTTTCGGTTCGAGTTGACAACTCTGATAGTACGCCCACAGAGGGTGAGTGGGATAAATATTATGAGATTTTGGATTGACGGAAAGGATTTATCCATTATATTGGGGCTTGAGTCGTTGTCAGCGGAGGGATATTCCCGCCGCTGCGGAGTTCGAGGGGAGTGACCTCCCTTCAGGAGGGACAGCGGTCTTTTGCTAATTTTTGCTGAGAGTTAATTATTTCTTGAATTTGCGTTATTTAAGGCCACGAGAGAAAAGGAGAGAGAGAGATGAGGAAGTTTTTGGGCTTAGCCTTTACCGCCGCCCTGATGATGGGTGGTGCGTACGGGCTTGATGCCTGCAACCCCTGCCCGGCACCGGTAACCCCGTGCCCGCAGCCGGTGAAATGTGCGCCGAAGCCGAAGTACAAGACCGAAATCGTCTGCGAGACGGTCCAGGTCCCGGTCAAGAAGACCATCTACGTTGATCAGCCGTGCGAAGTCAAGGTCACCCGGATGGTCCCGGTCACAAAGGAAGTGCCGTCCTGCGAGACCCAGACCGTCATGGAAACTAAGACCGTCACCGTCAACAAGAAGGTCATGGTTCCCCAGGAATACCAGGTCATGAAGACCATCATGGAGAAGGAAGCCTATGAGGTCAAGAAGACCGTCTATGACACAGTGATGGAGTGCGAAGAGTACACCGTCGCCAAGACTGTCATGGAAAAGGAAGAATACCCCGTTACCAAGACCGTCTGCGACACCGTGATGGAATGCGAAGAATACACCGTCACCAAGACCGTCATGGAAAAGGAAGCGTACCAGGTCACCAAGACCGTTTATGACTGTGTTATGGAAAATGAAGAATACACCGTCATGAAGTGCGTCATGGAACCGGAAGAATACCAGGTCATGAAGACCGTGTACGACTGCGTCTACGAAGACGAAGAATACACAGTCATGAAGACCATCGAAGTGCCGCAGGAATACACCGTCACCAAGAAGGTGATGGAATGCGAAGAATACGAAGCGACCGAGTACAAGGTCGAGCTCGTTCCCGTCACCAAGACCAAGAAGGTCAACAAGACCGTCTGCGAAATGGTTGACAAGGTCGTCCACAAAAAGGTCTGCGTCGAAGAATCCGATCCCTGCGACCCGTGCAAGACCACCAAGCGTTACGACGTGAAGTGCGAAACCATCCAGGTTCCGGTCCGTCGCCGCGTCTGCGAAGAAGTCCCCTACACCGTCAATGTCGAAAACAAGGTTCCGGTGAAGGTCACGAAGACCCGCATGGTCCCGCGCGAAGTCTGCGAAACCGCCACCCGCATGGTCTGCACGCAGGTCCCGGAAAAGGCGGGCCGCAAGTTCGCCCGCAAGGTTCCCCG
>JAJBTL010000102.1 GCA_020860865.1 Planctomycetota bacterium
TCGAATAACCCTCTAAAAATAACCCGGCTCAATGCGGTTCTGGATTCGCTGACCATGGATTGGGTGGGCATCGGTGGAAGCATCGGGAATCCCAATGATGGCGACTGGTTGTCGAATCAGGACAGAATGCAGAGTGTGCAAACAGTATCGGGAAGAAATCAACATCAGTTTAAGGACGGTGACAAGGTTCATATAACCAATGCGAGCACGAATGAACTGACTGTGTCGTTAACCGACAGCTCATCAAGCCAACCGCTCACTGTCACGGTGAGTGGACTTGTGGTTGGGCGGACCGGTAGCGACACGCCGACCATAGGGAACGGCAATGTAACAATCGATGGAGATGGCGGTATTATCGCGGACGCAACCAGCGCGACCGGGGAATTTCTGCCTACCGGAACTGGAACGCCAACTCTTGTTCCCACTGGAAAGTTGAAAAAGTACGGCAACGGCCGCTTGACGCTAAAAAATGCCGCACCGAATATCATAAACGAAGGCACCGACCTGCATGGTGGTGAAATAGTGGTTGCCGCGCCAGACGCGTCGTCCCCTGCCACCTTGTTTTCGCAGGCACTAGACATAACCGACACGACGGACAGCATGCGGGGACATGTTCGTTTTACCGGCGAAGCCGGCGATGTTCGGCAGGTAACTATCGAAAGAGGCATTTCGGGAATACGAAATCATTTCCATGTAGATGCCGGGATGAACAACAACACCTTTCAGAATAATGATGACGTGACCATCGTCGCGTTGGCCAACAACAGTACTGTGCACAATCGAGGCGGTGTCTTTTATGTTGGCCAGAACGCCGACTTGACCATACACGCAAACGGCAGTCTGACATTCAACGACAATTCGTATCAGGACTCGGGGACGATTGCCAACGACATCTATATCGACTCGAATGCGACGGTTCTTTTCAACGTCGCTTCCGAAAAAGGGGTTTTTATCGGAAGCGGTATCGGTGCAGATGGGGTGACTGGCAATACAATCATTAAAACTGGCTTAGGCCTGGTGCAGATAGGCAGCGATTCGCTCTTTGGCGGTGCAACTACTGTCTCTCAAGGGACATTCCGGGTTGTCGGCGATGGGAGCGGAACCGGCGCCGGGACTGTCGTCTACGGACAAGACACCAGTGGCACATTTGCCATGACGTCACAGGTTGACCAAAACACCGTTCTTGCCGGCGGCGGCATCATTGTTGCTGAAAATTTTACTTTTGGATCCGCCGATTCTGGCGGGAATGTTTATATCAGGCCTGATGCAGCTACCTTCACTGCCTCCAATATGACAGTTAGGAATGAAGAAAAATTTGCAACGCTCACTCTGCAGGGCACTGGTACGGGAACCTCGACCGCCACGTTCGACTCCACTCCCAATATAACAAATACAGCGCGAGATGGCTTTTGGTTTGATTATGATGTAGCAGCTCCAAATGCCGTCCACGAAAATGCGAGCGACGTTACGGATACTGAAAAATATCGCAGCGCCACCCGGAATGATCTCTTGTATCTCAACAATATTTCCACGGTCACCCTGAATGGTGGTGTTATCAATTTCACGAGTGGAACTGGCCTGACAACCGGTCAATATCTCATAATTGATTCTGACACTCCTATAAATTTACCATCACATACCTCATCTCTCGATGGCATCAACGATGCCGACGGTATTCTCTGGGGAAGACTCAACGGAGCCGAAATTAAAAAAGATAGTCCTCGTGGAAAGGCCGAATTCTATTTTGACAACATAAGCGGGCAACCGGCTCAATCCCAAGTCTGGCTTACTGTTTCCCATAATTCACTTCAGATGGACTGGACTGGTGGAGACGGCGCCTGGGGTACGCCAGGATCATGGGTGAGTAGGCAAATCGGTTCGACGGGAGAACGTGATTATCAATTCACCAATGGCGATTTCGTTTACTTTGCCGGTAATAGCTCCAACATTATTACCTTGACAGACGATGTGATAGTAAGTGGACTCAGTGCCGGGCGAAACAGTTCCGACGTCGTCGCCAATGGAAATATCACTATTGCAGGAACTGGCGGGATACATGCGACAGCACTGGATGCCAACCTTATTACTGGAACCTACGCCAATACAGGGGATGCCCAAAATTTCTCGACTACAGGCCGGTTGCAAAAATACGGCACCGGCGTCCTGACGTTCGAAAACACGGGAATAAACACCTTTGAGGAAGGTATTGATCTGAATGCGGGAACAATTGGATTCAACAAGGTAAATCAGCTTCTTGTCGGCACCGGCAAAGAAATTACCTTCACAGGCGATGCCACCCTGAAGGCAAATGAAACCGCCTCGCTTGATCCTCATATTGCCGTCAATTCCGGAGCCACTGGAGAGCTTGCCGCCGATACAGACGACGTCATGCTGCTGAGAGATACCATCGACGGACAGGGAAGCATAAATAAAACCGGTCAGGGAACAGTTCAAATAGCCACTTCCAACTATGCGATTGACCGCACGACCGTCACCGAAGGAACCTTTCGTATTGCCGGGACTGGTACAACCTATACGACCGCTAGCGATTTTACTGTCGAAGAGCAAGGCACTCTGGCCGGCAACGGCACTGTCAAGTCCGCCACCACTATCGTTGTCAATGGTCATATCAGCCCCGATGCAGCCGTTCTCACCGAAACGCAAACCTCTGTCGATTCCTCTGAGAGATTCGCCACGGTGACACTTCAGGGCACAACTGAGCTCGACGGCTTTGTCATGGACTACGATGCCGGAACACCTTCACCAACTGTCAATCCCTCGGTTGCTTCGACTGGCGATCTATTGCAAGTTACTGGCGCCGGCAACCTGGTCGGTGGAACGATCAATTTTAGCGCATTTACCCGTGCCGGTATGGGAAGTTATTTGATTATCAATTCAACGCAATCCATCACCGTGAATGGAGCCGCTGGCACCAACGGCACCCTTGACGGCATCGAACACGGCGGCGTTCTCGAATTACAGATCAACGGAACTAAACTCTCCAATTCCAGTCCGCGAGGCGTCTACGAGTTCGTGTTTGCCGACGGCGATGCGGCGAACTCGCAAATCTGGCTGACAGGCGAAACGAATACGCTTTCCATGAACGGGATTGGCGGAACAGGCGACTGGCGTTCAGGCTCGTGGCAAAGCAGCCAGCAAACTCAGGATGGCAATAGGGAAAGCAACTTTGCCGCCGGCGATTTTGTCACCTTTGCCGACAAGACCCAGGATTCCACCGTCACGATAGTGAATACCGAAACGGTCAGCGGCATGGAGACGGATACTGATAAAAACGTGGTTTTTTCAGGCACTGGCGGCATCCATGCCATAGCGGAAAACCCTGATCCGGCAAATACCTTTATTTATGGTGAATACGCCAGAACAGACGGTAGTGCCGACCCGGGCAAGGATCAGTTCAACACCACCGGCATGTACCGCAAATATGGAAGCGGCACCACGACTTTTGAAAACACCGGAGGCAACCTTTTTGAAGAAGGGGTGGAGTTGTTTGCCGGAGCGACTGAATTCACCATGGCAAATCAGCTTGATGTCGGCGCTGGCAATGCCATCACATTCAAGGGCAATGCCATACTTCGGCCTACGGCGTCGCTCATTCACGATACTGCCATCGCGGTTGATGACGGTGCAACGGGAGCATTCGATGTTGGGCAGGACATTGTCTACACCTACGCCGGCGCCCTGACCAGTGGAAGTGCCGGCGCCATCAATAAAACAGGTGCGGGCACGATGGCGTTGCGGGCTGATTCACCCCAGTATCAGGGCGGCATCACTGTTTCCGGCGGTACGCTTGACGTCCATGCCGATTATGGCAACGCCGCCTCTTTCACCATTGGCGATGGCGCGACACTTTCCGGAACCGGAATAATCGGCGGCATCGGTGCCGGCGGCGTTATAGAATCTGGCGGCACCCTGGCTCCGAGCGGCATGGCGGAGTATAGTTCCGGCGCCATTTCTACAGTGGATCATCTGACCGTCAACGGCGATTTGACCTTTGCCGGAGAAAGCACCTATGCCGTGACGTTGGGCCACAACACGAACAGCCGCGCCGGCGGCCAATCCGAGAGGATGAGTGATCGGGTCAATGTCGAAGGCGACGGCGTCGTCACAATTGATCCAAATGCGCATCTTGATGTCACGTTCAAGTATTGGGACGCATCTCCATCCGTTGACGAGTCGGACCGGTTTACCATTATTGACGCGACCAATGGGCGGGTCGGCGATTCGCAATCTCAGTTTATCCTGAATACGTGGGAGATACTTCCGCGTGGCATCCAATTAGTGCAGGGGTGGAACCAGAGTCTCTTCCAACTGTGGTTTGAAGGGGATCCCGACAACACCTTCGAAAACATAGCCAACAGCCACAATCGCACCCAGATCGGCATGACTTTGGATCAATTGGTTCAATTGCGGGATTCGGGATTGTCCAGTGCAATCGCCCTGCTGTCGAGTCCTTCGTTCAGCGATAGCCAACTGGCTGATTTCTTGGGCGGCCTCGCCGGCGATATTGGCGCCAACGCGCTCGACATGTCGTTGAAAAGCCCTGGCGCATGCCATTTGGCCGGCTGGATACGTTGCGGCGCGACTGCTTTGATTTCAGGAGTGAAGAATTCCCGGTCAACGCGACGCGCACCGATCGCGTTATGAAAAGAGTCTGGGCCGAATATTACAACAACCATTCTCACTTTGCTTCTGATCGGAACGCCCACAAGTTTTCCCTCAATCGCAATGGAATGGTTCTTGGCTACGACCAGATGGTGAACGACAGCTTTGTGCTTGGCGGCGTTTTCAATTATTCAAATCCGCGTTTGAAGCAGGCCACCGGCAAAATCACCACAGATGATTTTGAATTCGGGCTCTACAGCCTCATCCGCCTCCGCGACGATTTTGAAGTGAAGGTCTATGCCGGCTATGCCCACCAGCGCTACGATATCAATCGCCGGGTCGATATACCGGGGGTGGCTGCGATGCCGGACGGGATTCATGACAATTTCCAAAACGATGTCAGCGGTCATTCTCTCTCCGCCAGCCTCGAATTGACGCGTCCTTTCTGCATCTCCACGACATTCCGCCTCACTCCGCTGGTTGCACTGGACTACGAACAGGCGTGGATCAAAGGCTATCGTGAAAGTGGCGGCTTGTCGTCCCTGGAATACCGGAAAAGCGATCTCATGTCAGTGGTGGCCCGAGTGGGTGCCGAGGTGGATTTCGCCGCGGGAGAAAATATCACTCTGCGCGCCCGCGCCCAATACGGGCGGCAGGTAAACAAGCGGGATTACGGTGCGGTTGATGTCAGGTTTGCCAGTGCCGACTCGGCCAGCCAACGCTACGCGCGCATCCATGGCGTTCAAACGGGCCGAAATTACGTCAATCTTGGTGCCGGAATCGACTGGAAGGTAAATCCAGCCCGTAATATCACCATGTCCTTCCGCTATGACGCCGACATCTATAAGAACGTCACAGCACATACCGGACAAGTGGCATTGTCGCTGGAGTGGTAGAAGGTTTTCCGATACCTCCCGTCTCGGTACCGGATAATTACGTCGTCACAAGAACCTCTCGACGTGTTTACACCTAAACAACTGGACGAAAAACAAACCTGCCGGACATTTTCCCCGTTTCCGACGACGACACGGCAGGTTCAACCAGCTTCTGAAACGTCGCCGCATAGTGAACGGAAAACCTTTCGGAAACAGGTTCCGTTTTGGCGAAACCACCGCTTCCGGCGACGGGATAGCCGCCTCCTTTCAGAAAGGAAGAACCTGTGAAAACGCACTTTTGCACCTGCCCCGACACCACCTGCACAATGCACCCAGCCAACCATGCCTTCGGCTGCGATCCCTGCGTCAGGAGTAATGTTCTGAAAATGGAAATGCCGACCTGCTTTTTCCTCGCCATTCACGATGATAAAAGCGCCATCGCCGACACCAGCTTTGAAGGATTCGTCAATTTCTTCCTTGCGCATCGCGACGAATACCTGGCGCGGAAAAACAAGTAACCTCCGAAAATTGAAGGCCCTGGACCGGCTCCCAGCGGATGGTGGAAAGGGCATGGCGCTATCCAGCCCGTTCGTCTCCACAGATCGCGCGAACGATTGCGACAGTACTATAGCGGAGGGGACAATACGGAGCGGACACCATGCACGATTTTTTCAAGGACAAGGTCGTCGCCATCACCGGGGGCACCTCCGGGATTGGCGAAGCGGTGGCGGATTGTTTTGCCACAGCGGGAGCCAAGGTGGCGGTATGCGGCATCGAAAAGGATTTCGAACAGGAATCGATTAAGAAAAAAGCGGCGGGCAAGGTCGAGAACGTTATGGCCATGGTTGCCGACGTCACCAAGCCCGGAGAGGTCGCACATTTCATCGACGAAGTGACGAAGAAATTCGGCGAAATCAACATTCTCCACAACAATGCGGGCATCTATAAGCGCAGCCCGTCCCTCGACGTCAGCGAGGACGATTGGGACAGCCTCCTCGCCATCAACCTGAAGAGCTACTTTTTCACCTCCCAGCTTATGGCCAAACGCTGGAAAGAAAAAAAGGTCGGCGGAGCCATCATCAACACCGCCTCCATAAACGCCCGGGACGTCGAGCCTGAGGCGCAGGTCTATTGCATCAGCAAGGCCGGCGTTGTCATGCTGACAAAATGCCTCGCCGCCGATTGGGGCCAATACGGCATCCGCGTCAACGCCGTCGCTCCCGGCACCATTCCCACCACACTGAACGAGGATATGTATACGGACGAAGAACGGAAGGAACTGAGTGAATCCCTCCCATTGAAGCGTCTCGGCTCCCCGGAAGACATCGCCGACGCCGTGATGTTCCTCGCGTCCGAACACGCTTCCTACATAACGGGGCAGGTCCTCTTCGTGGACGGCGGCTGGCTTCTCGTTAAATAGGGACGAGACGGGCGGCATCTCATTATGATTTTCACCGCCATGTATGCCGTCGCTTCTAAAGACGAAAAAAGGTCTTCCGGTACGTACCGCGCCTGGTGGAGCAGGCGGGTGGCGTACCGAGAGACCTTTTACAGGGGTAGTGTTACTCGAGCCTGATTTACTCGCTCCATTGGCCTTTTTTGTTGTGACAGCCGTTGGTAACGGACAGCTTGTCAAAGCACGTTCGACAACGATGCCTTTTCCTTAGCGGACTCGCCCACGACGGCCTAAACAACATGTCGAACAGAAGCGCGCTTTGAAAACACGTCCTGAAAGCGACGTTCAGCGGGTTCCATGTCCACGCCCGCCTGGTTAAAAATGCCCGCCGCCATTGCCATTGCCGTTCAGGGTTTTCCCCATGTCGTCGGCGAGTTGGACTATTTGGGCGACCGCTTCCTCGACCTGGCCAAAGGTGCCGGTCATGCCGGCGGCGCTGTCCACCCCTTTCCGCACGCTGGCGAGGGTCCCCTCCACCATGGTCCGGGTCTCCCGGGCAGCGCCGGCCGAACGTTGGGACAGGTTCCGCAC
>JAJBTL010000134.1 GCA_020860865.1 Planctomycetota bacterium
ATGGAGCGGGCGAAGAGATTCGAACCCTCGACCCCCACCTTGGCAAGGTGGTGCTCTAGCCACTGAGCTACGCCCGCGTTGCGTATTGTCTAGTTTGTCGTAATGTCGCTGTAATGCTTCTTGCTGCGAGATTTAGAAGTATATGAATTTTCAAATTCTTGTCAACGTATTTTCATTAAAATTTCGTCGATATTTGAAGTTCTGTACTCCGATTCGCCACAAGACCGATAGCCGGGAACGCGCCATCCAACCAGGGCAGGCGCAGCATGGCACTGCGCCGCAAAATCACTACCGCGCTACTCGACTGTGACCGCATCCGGGTTTTCGCCAAGCTTTTCAAGTCTGGTATAAAACGCCCGGACGGCGGCGATCATTTCCTGATCTTCAGGTTCGGTGGTCAAGGCCGGGAGCTCGTCCAGGGCCTTCAAGGCAAGGTCAATGCGGCCGATTTCCTTGTAGGTCTCGGTCAGGTTGAGGCCGGCTTGCGCCTTCAGGTCGGAATCGATGGCGAACGCCTTTTTCGCGGCCCGTAACGCCAATTCAGGGTTCCGAACGTTGGGCTGGCCCTGGTCCAGCGACACCATGGACAGGACAATCAGGCTCTCGGCGTCTTCCTGGCTTCCCGTAAACCAACGGTCGAGAAGCTCTTCGATTTCGTAGGGGTCACCCATGCCGAGTTCGGTGAGAAGACGGTAATGAATTTGGAAATATTGGCTGTTTCCAGGTTCAAGCCCTTCGAGTGTCTCGAGGCTCGATATCATGCCGCTGATGTTCTGCGCGTTGAACGCTTCCTGCAGCTCGTCCCGCGCCTCTTTGACCTTGACGGCGATTTCACCGGACAACTCGCCGGAAATCACCTGCTGCACGCGCTTTTCAAGGTTGTCGAGCGGATTCCCGGTCCACACGAGTATGCCTGTCCGATCGAACAGGAACGCGTGGGGGATGGTGATCCGATTGTCCAGCGCCATGTAGTTGATGACGGACTCGCCCTCTTTGTCAAGGAAGGAAGAGTACTCCATCGGGTGTTGTTCTAGAAACGGCCTGACCTCCTCCTCGCTGTCCGTTGTGAAGGAGATAATTTTGAAGCCCTGATCGGCGTACCGTTTTTGCAGATCATTCAGGATGGGAATCGACCTGACGCACGGCGGGCAGGTGACGGACCACACTTCAACCAAGTAAAACGTCTCGGGGTCAACGACGGTGGGGTCGACCGGTTCGCCGGTAATCCATTTGTCCACGGACAATGGCAAGGCCTTGTCGCCGAGATCGAGGGCGAAGCCGGGCAGGGTCACGGCGAGAAAGAGCAGGGCGGCAAGTAGAATTCTTTTCAAGGTACGTTCTCCTCAAGTATGGTTATGGCACGGTTCACCTAAAAAGCCGTATACGGACGAGCGGCATCGTAACCCGACGGCGGCCGTTTGGCAAAAAATACCAACCGCCGGCAGCGCGGTCCACCACGACGGCGCCGCCTTAGCAGGGCCCGCGTCACCCGAATGGCGAAGCATACGGTAATCTGTCGGCCAGTTGGTGCCGAGCTTCGCGGAACTACGGGTATACTGAAGAAAAATGGCACCGCCGTTCGGCCATGCCATCGGGAAACAGGCGAGTATACCCGTTTTGTCGAAAAAACACAATTCCTCTTTTACCGCCGCAAGGGCGGGCGGAAACACGTCGTTCTTCCGTTTTTTTCGGAACCGGCGTCACTATCCTTGCCGACCGCGCCGTCACGATCAGGCATTCGCCTTGACATGAGCCTGGTACGTCTCGCCGTCCATGAGGTTGTCCAGTTCGCCGGGATTCGCCAGTTCGACCTCTATCAGCCAGCCGTCGGCATACGGTTCCCGGTTGACCAACCCCGGGTCATCTTCGAGCGCGCTGTTGACCGCGACAACTTTCCCGGAAACCGGACTGTACAGGCTGCTGACGGATTTGATGGATTCAAGGCTGCCGAACTCTTCCCCGACTGTCAGGCTTTTCCCGACCGTCGGCAATTCGGCAAAGGTAATGTCACCAAGCTGATCCTGGGCAAAGTCCGACACGCCGATGCGGTGCGGCGCCGTCGGCGACACCCATTCGTGATCCTTGGCATAACGCAGTTCGCCTGGCAATACCAGTTCATCAAAGTCTTTCATGCATTCTCCAGTTTGTGAGAGCGTGTTATTAAATTGTGTATCGTCGTGTCAGACGAGGAAAAACATGCCGAGAGCCGATTTTGACGAAGTATGGCGCGACGAGACGCATTGTACTAACATGCTCTGAGAGGATTATTAAGTCACCTTCAACGCCTTCCGGGCCGTCCGGTCCGGGCGGATATCCCGGACAATCTCGACGGGAATTTCCCGCCTGGCATCTTTCAACACCACCCGGTCGCCTGGCAGAAACTCCCGTTCGCACCGGACAAACCCGCAGGCCAACCCGCGCGGCTTGAACCCGTCCGGTCGTCCCGGACTGGCGATGGAAACGATGCGCCCCTCGACCCGGCCGATAGCCATGTCCGACACGATGGTGGTGGCTTTCCCGACCGGCCTGCCATCGTGGAGGACCACGCTTTCCGCCGCTTCGACCCGGCGCTGGTCAAAGCCGGCAAACGGCAGTGTGTACGGCACGTCCGTCGCACCGGCCAGACCGGCCCGTCCGTAAAAATCTTTCGTAAACGACCCGTCTCCCGCCATCGGCAAGGCAAACATCCACGGATGGTTCCGGAACGGCCAAGGCCCGATGTCCTGATGACTCAAGGGCAGGACCGCCCCGGTCCGGAGTGAATCCCGCGCCGCCAACCCGGCCGGAAGAACACCCCGGTCCTTCCCGGATTCGAGGAGCCTGTCCCACACCGGTCCGGCCTGGTCGGCCGGGACAAACAGTTCGAACCCGAGTTCGCCTGTATATCCGGTCCGGGAGAGGACGGCCGGCGTCCCGTCGTCAAGGCGAACTTGTGAGCGGTCGAGTTGAAAATCACCTGTAAAGGCGAAATACGGGAACGACGAGAACATCGCCTTGTCCGCGAACAGGCCCCGGACAAGGTCGAAGGCGAGCGGTCCCTGAATATCGATTTTCCCAAGGGGAACGGCCGGCCTGGTGACGCCGACCGCCTCCGCTCCCGGCAGGGTCCGGAGGTGGGCTGTCACCGGTTCTGCCATGGCGGCGTTGAGGACGATGCCGTAGCGGCCGTCGCCGAGCGGATAGACAATGCCGTCGTCGATGCAGGATCCGTCGTCCCGAAGAAATGCTCCATAGCCGCAGCGGTTAGGCCGGACAGAGGTGATGTCGCGGGTAAAAGCATAATTGAGAAAGGTCTCCGCCTCGGCTCCGGAGACGATGATGACGTCCATATGGCTGGTGTCGAACAGGCCGGCGGCGGTGACGACGGCCAGGTGTTCCCGCACCGCCCCGGACTGGTACCAGAGAGGCATGTCGTAACCGGCGAAGGAAGCCATGGTGGCGCCAAGGCCGAGATGGCGGTCATGGAGCGGAGTCAAACGATCAGCCGGCATGGAGCGCCTTTCGGTAGAGAAGGAAAAAACGCGGACATCCCCCGGGATGCCCCCGGCACCCGGACGGAGCAGAGCGTTCGCGGACGGCGTTAGGTTTTTCCGATGCGCACTCTTCCGACTCCCGGCAATACCGTTCCGCCATTCAGGCCGGCGTCGGCGCTGTGGCAGCAGGTTATTCGTTCAGGAGGACGTCTGCCCAAACCGAGTCGTAGAGTTCCCGTTTGTCGCCGAGGTTGCGAATGAGTTCGCAGTTTTCAATGGTTTCATTTGAAATGGCGAAGGCGGAGTTGTCAAGGAGAGTTTGCGGGAGTTTATCCACAGCGGCCGGAACAGGCTGGTAGTAACAGGTGTATTCCATATTCATGGCCGCTATGTCCGGGTCGAAAAAGTGGTTGATAAAGGCGTGGGCCAGGTCCGGAATTTCGCTGTCCGCCGGGATGACGAAAGCGTCCAGGTTGAGGGCGGATCCGGTTGTCGGCACAAAGAAGCCGATGTCCGGGTTAGATTGCATAAGGTGGGCGATGTCGCCGTTATAAGCCTGGACGGCGAGGAGGGTGCCGTTGCCAAGAGCTTCGATGGCGCCGTTGACTTCGAAACGGGCGATATTCCGCTTCCACATGCCGAGAAGTTTTCCCGCCCTGACCACTTCCTCCCGATCGATGGAATTGAGGCTGAAGCCGAATTCCTTCAGCGCCGCCCCGAGCGTCTCCCGCATATCGTTCAGCATGGACATGCTTTTCCGCAGTCGAGGGTCCGAGAACATATCCCAGGTGCCTGGCGCATCCGGCGGCACCAGCCGGGTGTTGTACCCGACGCCGGTGACGGTAACGGTGTAGACGACGCTGTACACCATCTCCGGGTCAAGCGCCATGGACCGGGATGTGGTGTCGAGATATTTCAGGTTTGGCAGAAGCGAGTGGTCGAGCCGGAGCAGGTAGCCTTCGTCGAACAGGGCGGTGGCGGCGTTGCCGGACGGCGTAATGACATCGTATCCGCCGCCATCGTGGAGCGTTTCAAACATCGTTTCGTTCGACTCGTAATAGGTGAAGTCGACGACGCAGCCGTACTGTTCCTCAAAGAGGCGGATTGCCTCCGGCGAGAAATAATCCTCCCAGGTATAAACATGGAGGACGCGTTCGCCATTGTCCGCCGCGCCGGCCGAATGAATCGGCACGAGACACAGGGTGAACACCACCGCAAGAAAAAAGAATCGTCCTGACATGGAACTCCTCTGTTCATGTGAGAAAAGGGGGACCATGAAACACCGCGCCGGTCGCAGGCCGGTTACAACGTCGTGACCGGCCGTGAAACCGCCTATGGAACCGCTTCCGCTTATTCCTATTCTACCCGTCCGACCGTTCGGGAACCACAATTTTTTCCGGTTATTAATTTCCTGAACCGCCGACGCCAAAGCGTCCGGTGCTACGAGACATGGGTATAATCAAGGATAAGACGGCCTGGCTATCAAAGGAAGACGCGCCGCCACGGCCGGGAAGCGCGCCGATTACCTGGCCGGGTCGTTCTCACCGGTGTCGGTGAGGTCGTCTCCGTCCTTGTCCGCTTCATCCCCATCCGGCCTGGCGGTGGTCCTGACCGACTGGTGCCGCCATTCCTCCCGGTGACCGCCGTAGAGCAGTTTTGACGCCGAGGTGTAACACCCGACCAGGCATATGGCGGCGAAAATGAGGAACCCGGTTTGCATCGCCGGCAGGAAAATCTCCGACGTCTCCCGCGTCAGCTCGTTACGTCCCATATAGTGGTGAATGATGAGGGACGTCATGGAGATGGACATGGACTGGCCGATTTGCCTGGCCGTCCCGGTGGTGGCGGAGGCGAGCCCGGAGTCGCGGCGGGACACGGAACCCATGATGATGTTGGCGTTCGGCGGCGAAAACATCCCGAAGCCGATGCCGACGAGGACAAGGATGGCGACGACATACCACATGGATGTGGTCGGCGTCAGGTATGACAGTAAAAACAGTCCTATTGTAATCGCCCCATGCCGCCAGTGGTGAGGATGGACGGGTTGACCCGGTCCGACAGCCAGCCGCCGACCGGGGCGAGAAGGGTCTGGGTCGGCGGTTGGGCGACGAGGACGAGTCCGGCCCGGTCCGGCGTCATGCCGATGACGTACTGGAGATAGAGGCTGAGGATAAAGCCGATGGCGAAGGAGGCGGAATAGTTTATCATCGCCGACAACGACGCCAACCGGAAATGCCGGTTTTCCCTGAAAATATGCAATTTTAGCATCGGATAGGGAATGCGGTTTTCCGTGCGGATAAAAAGGAATGTCCCGACCGCCGCCACGAGGACGAGGGCCCAGCCGGCGGGAAGGGGCAGGAGGGAAAACCCGAACACGAGGGCGGCCACGGCGACACTGTAGAGTCCGGCGCCGGTCACGTCATAGGGTTCACCCTTTGCGAGGACCCATTCGTCCTTGATGGTAACGACGGCGGCGATGATGGCGACGAGGGTGACGAAGCTGGTAACGTAGATAATCGAACGCCAGCCGAAATGATGCGCCAGGAGCCCGCCAAGAAACGGCCCGATGGCGACGGAAAAGTAGACGACGGATGTATTGACCCCGAGGGCGGCGCCGCGCTTTTCCTTGGGAAAAACGGATGTCAGAATAGCCATATTGGTGGCGAAGACGAACGCCGACCCGACTCCGGACAGGAAGCGGAAGACGATAAGCGCCGTTCCCGACCAGGCGAAGCCGGACAGGAGGGTGAACGTCCCGAAGGCGACGAGCCCGAGAATAAACATCCGCCGCCTGCCAAGAATGTCGGAGACACGCGCCGCCGGCATCTGGAAAATGGAGGTTCCGACAAGGTAGCCGGACACGATAAACGTCAGGGAAAACGCCGACATGGAAAAGTCGCCGGCGATCAAGGGGAGAGCGAGGTTGAGGCTCGACCCCATGAAGGGCACAAGAAAAACGGCGATACAGAGGGCGATCTGGACATGGACGGGGTTTGACGCGACGCGTTCCTGGTGCATTCTACACTCCGCTGCCCCGCGAAGGGCGGGGCGGGTATTCGGGAAAAAGATTTCAATGGCGATTCACGTGATATGGTATGGTTACCGCTCCGCCCGCTCTTGTGCGTAGTGGCGTTGCTCTTCAATATAGACTCTTTCGCACGTATCCATATTACCTCGGCGTGCGGCGAGAACGGATTGCTCCTTCCGGTCCAGGGCGGATTTCGATTTTCCCCGGGCCTGGTCCTGGAGCCGCTTCGCCTGACTTCTCGTGCATTTCCGGACAACATCCTTGGAAACGCCGTAACTGTCCAGTTCGCCCAATGGCCGGCTGGCGTCGGAAATATCGTGATACATGGCGGGATCACGCTCGCGGAGGGCGAGGGCGGCGAAGGCACGGTTCAGTTCGTCAATTCCATTTTGCAGGCTGGTTCGATCGGTTTTTAGTTCCCGGGTTATAGCAAATCCCTCCGAACCATACTGGCTGAGGACGAAATCAAGCTGGGTTCGTTCCACTTCAAGAACCGTGATTTCAGCGGACAGGAATGCAGCAGCATTATTTTGGTGCGCAATATCCCCAAGAGCATGAATCACGTTATCGTAATTTTGGACTATTTTCGAAACATCGTACATTTCGCCGGCCGTAAGGGTGAAAAATTCATTTATAGAACGTCTCAGCCGAGCAAGGATTCGAAATGCCTTGACATTTACGAGTGACTTAGAAACGGCCATTATATTCCTCGAACATTTCCAGCCAATCCGAACCAAATGCCTTGTCCGCGTCGGCTAAATTGTAGTTTTTCCGTAGTTGGTCCCGGGTGGAACCTGGCTCCAATAGTGCGAGTGCCGCTATTGCCGGTGTCAGAGGGATACCGTTATGGATGTCGTCACCTTCCTCCATGCGCCCTTCTTTAAAGAGCTGATGCACCTTATCAATAATTCGTAATTTTTCTTCATCACTTACCGTCGATACAAATGTCCGTGGGTTGTAATGTTTCTGGAT
>JAJBTL010000026.1:0-1084 GCA_020860865.1 Planctomycetota bacterium
CCGCCGATCCGGCCCTGGTGAATCGCGCCCGCGATTACGCCGCCGACAGCCTGTTCCGTCTTGGTGAATCCTACTATTTCGCCAACGACTATCCCCGCGCCGCCGGTTTCTATGAGGAAATCGTCGGAAGTTATCCGGACACGCCGCAGGCGGCGATGGCTCTTCTCCGACAGGGCGAAATCGCCGATGCCGGCCGCGACAGCGCCACCGCCCGCGCCCGGTACGGCGAAGCGCTTCGCCTCGGCCTCCAGCTCGGTAAAAATAGGGTCGGCTCCACCATACCCTATTCCCAGCTTCGTCTCGGTACGCTGCTCCTCCGGTCGGGACAGCGGGAAACGACGGACGAGGCCAAGCGTCCGCTCCTCCAGGAAGCGGTCCGAAACCTCACCGCCGTCCTTTCGGATTTGCCTGACGGCTTGAATCCGGCGCGGCCGCATTATTATCTGGCCGAAGCCAAGTACGCCCTCGGGCAAAAGGCGGAAGCGGCCGCCGATTATGAAAAAGCCATCCAGGCCGACAGCAAGAATGAACTCACCGACGCCTCGTGGTTCGGCCTCGCCTGGGCGAAGCGCGATCAGGGCGATATCCCGGGCGCCCTCGAGGCGGCCCGGAAAGTGGTGGACGACTTCCCGGCCAGTAAACTTCGGCCCGATTCGTTCGCCCTCATGGCCTCGCTCCGACGGGCCAGTGGCGACGCCGCCGGTGCCCTCGCCGATCTCGACCGTTTCCTCGAGGAATACCCGACGCATGCCCTCGCCGCCAAGGCCGAGCTCGAGCGGGCCTCCGCCCTCGACGAAACCGGCAAGCATGCCGAAGCGGCCGACGCGTTCCAAAAGTTCCTTCGCGACCACCCGGAACACCGCGACGTGCCGCAGGCCCTCTACCAGCGTTCGTGGGCGTTGTGGAACCGGATTAAACCGGATGCGCAGAAAGTCCGTGAAGCCGACGAGCGTCTCCGGGAACTGACGAACGGCCGTCCAATTGCCGAATTGCCGGCGGCGGAACGGGCCGAGGCGGAAACGATTCAAGGCGAACTGGCCGGCGTGCAAGCGGAAGTCCGGAAGGCCGAGGACGAAATCCTCGC
>JAJBTL010000026.1:1094-3766 GCA_020860865.1 Planctomycetota bacterium
CCCTCGAAGGCCTGACCAGCCGCTACCCGAATTATCCGGTGGTCGACGCCGCCTGGCTCCGTATTGGCGAAATTCTCTACGATAGGGGCGAATTCGAACCCGCCCTTGCCGCCTATCAGAAGGCCCTCGCCGCCGCCGAGGAACGCGGTTCAGACCTGGCAGACAAGGCCCAATACCGTTTGGCCTGGAGCATTCAGCGCCTGGCCGAAGCGGCGGAACGCCTGTCCGTGGATGGCGACGACGCCGGTATCAGGGATGCGGCGCGGAAGGACATGTGGGACAAACGCATGGCCGCCATCGATTCGTTCGAGACGATTATCGGGAAATACGCGAAAAGCGATCTGGTCGGCGACGCCTGTTTCCGTGCCGCCGAACTCCGGCGCCGTTCCGGCCAGGACAACACCGACGCCTCCCGCCGGTCCGCCTGGTTTGAAAGCGCGGTCCAGCGTTACCGCCAGGCCCAGGAAAAGGGCGGCGCCGACGCGCCGTACCGCCAGGCCTCGCAGTACGGGGAAGGGCTGTCGCTTCTCTTGAACGACCGCTCCACCGAGGCGCGGGAAGTGTTCCGGCGTATTCTCCTGAACCCGGACGGCCCCTATGTCCAGGAATCATATTGGGGACTCGGCCAGGCCAACCTGAACCTCGGCGCCTACGCCGACGCCACCCAGGCGTTCGAACAGTCCCTCGCCATCGACAAGACGACCGAGACGGCGGCGAAGGCCCGGTACGGCCTCGGCATGACGGCGGCACAGGCCGGCGATTTCGCCCGGGCCAGGATGGAGTTTCTGAGCGTTGACACGCTGTATCCGAACTATCCCGAATGGGCGGCGGCAAGCCTGGTCCGGGCCGCCCGCCTCGCTCTCGACGAAGGCATGACCGACCGTGCCATTGGCGATCTGGAACGGGTTCTGGCCCGGTATCCGGACACGCCGGCGGCGGAAGAGGGACGACTCCTGCAGAGCCGGGTGACGGTGGAAGGCCGGGATGAGTAGGTGGCGGCTGTGGCTACAGTGCGCCGGACAAAATCGTCCTTTGGATCCGTCGGCGGTGAAGGCGGGTCGGGCGAATACGAACTATCAACTTGAATACAACAAACCTTGTTTTGAATGGTTATGGGGGAACATCTGATGTTGCCGCGATTGTTGACATTGTCCATTGTACTGGCCTTGACCGCCTCCGTCGGGTATGCGGACGAGTTGAACCCCGAATCGTTCTTTGCCTCATTTGAGCGCGGCGGCAAAATCATGTGGGCCATCCTGGCCTGTTCGGTGATTGGCTGCGCCTTCGCGGCCGAGCGTATCCTCGCCATTCGCCGCCGGGCCCAGGTGCCGAAACGGCTTATGGCCGACCTCCGGGACGCCATGGTCTCCGGTGGCGTCGGCGCCGGTATCAAGGTGGTCGAAGGCAACAAGAGCGCCATGGGCCGGGTCATGTACGCGCTCCTCACCCGGAGCGGCGCCACCCGCCGCGAACTCGAAACCACCGTCGACGACGAAGGCAGCCGCATCCTCTACGATCTCCGGGCCAACCTCCGGCCCATCGGCGTCATCGCCTCCATTTCGCCGCTTCTCGGCCTTCTCGGCACCGTCTTCGGCCTTATTGCCGCGTTCCGGTCGGCCGCCGAACTCGGCATGGACGATCCGCGGAACTTCGCCGCCGGCATTTACGAAGCCCTGTACACCACCGCTTTCGGCCTCGTAGTGGCGGTGCCGCTCCTCATTATCTACCACATGCTTCGGAACCATGCGGACAACATCATGCGGGAAGTGGAGGAACGCGCCCTCGCTTTCATCTCCGCCGCATCCAACCGGGCCGAACGGAGCCAGCAGCGGGCGGCGGCCCGTGCCGGCGGTCGAACGCCGGACGAATCGCAGCGGGAAGACGACGGCATGGACGCAGTCCGCGCCGATTCGGACGAAACCAGCGTGGACGGGTAGGGCGGCGGAACGACAGCCCGTTCCCCTGGTGAAGAAAAGCGGCGGAACGAGCGGGAGAAATTTGCCAACCGGTGAGCGACAACCAGCGCCGGGTAATGGCGGAAAACGATAACCGAGGAGAGGTCATGAAGGCATTGCAGGAAGAGGATCATTTCGAAATCCCCATGACGTCCCTTATCGACGTGGTGTTTCTTCTCCTCATTTTCTTTCTCGTCGCCACCAATTTCACCCGCCGTGAAACGGATCATTCGGTCGTCCTGCCTGAAAGCGAAAGCGGCGTCGCCAACACGAACGCGCCCGAGCGGCTCGTCATCAACATCCGCGAGGAAGGCACGCTTGTCGTCAACGGCAGTGTCATGACCGAACCCGATCTCAGAAACCTCGTGACAGAGTTCACCCAGGCCCGTCCCGGCCGGCCGGCGGTCATCCGCGCCGATGCCCGGGTGCCGTACCGGGCGGTGATGCGCGTGTTCGGCATTGTTCGCGGTGCCGGCGTGACCAGTATTCAACTGCCGGTCCTGGAGCCAGGTAGTCAGTCATGACAATGAAGACGAAACCAGCCACGGTTCCGGTCCGCTTCCCCACGCTGCCCGCGTGGGTTGTGGCGTTTTGCCTCGGCGTGATTGGCGCGGTCTATGTCGCATCCGCCGCCGTCGCCGCCGATGCCGCCGTCGCGCCGCTCCGGGCCTCCCTCCTGACCCAGGAACTCGGCGACCCGCGCGCGCCCGGCAATGT
>JAJBTL010000026.1:3776-6489 GCA_020860865.1 Planctomycetota bacterium
CCCTACGGCAGTCCGCTCCTGAATGTCGGCGCGGACGATTTCGACATCTATGTCCATCCCGCCGATCTCTCCCGTGAAGACGGCCTCCAGGACCGCTTCCGGGCCGGCGGCCTTTATCTTTGGCGGAACGGCGGCCGCTTCTTCCTCGACGCCCGCGTCGTGCCGGAGCAGGATCAGGAAGGCCCCGCCAAGGTCCGCGTCATCTACCGGGAAAACGGCGTCGTCGTTGCCGAAGGCGAAGCGGAAGGCGTCTGCCGCTATGCCGCCGATCTCGTCGACGTCGTCCTCGCCGTCGACATCAGCCGGAGCATGCTCTATAACGATCCGAACAAGCTCCGCGTCGCCGCCGCCCGGTCGTTTATTGAAACCGCCCGGGAAGCCGGCGGCATCGGCCGGATCGGCCTCGTCACCTTCAACCATAATGCTTCCGTCAATACCCCGCTTCTTCCCTTGAGCGAAGGCGAACAGCTCCTTGCCGTTCTCGACAAGGTCGGCGCCGCCGGCATGACCAACCTGGACAAACCCATAGACCTCGCCCTCGGTCAGCTGGCGGGAACGCGCCGTCCAGTCATCGTTCTCCTCACCGACGGCAAGAACGAAGGGTCGGAATACCAGAACACCCACCGGCGCGCCGCCGAGGAAAATGTCCGAATTTTCTCCGTTGGCCTTAGTGAACAAACCGATCACCGCCTCCTTCGGGAAATGGCCGAAGTCACCGGCGGCATGTACTCGAAAGCGGTCCGGGACTCCGACCTCCCGGACATTTATGCTCGCCTCGCCGCCGAACTCGGGAAGCGCCAGCTTCTCCACGCCGGCGTGCTCGGCGCGGAGGACGGCACTGTCCAACTGCCTATCGACGCATCGGTCAAACGGCTCGCCGCCCTGACGGACGGCGGCGCCAGGCTCCGGGTGAACGGTCCCGGGACCGGTTCCGGCATGGATTCGGCCAGGGAATCGTCCCGGGTCCATTTCGGCAATCCGACGCCCGGCCTGTGGGGATTCACCTGGGAGCGGGCCGTTCCGGGCGTTTCCGTCCTGGCCCTGTCCGCCGACACCCGCTTCTTCCTTGATGTTTTTCCGCCGCAACTCCGTGGCGACATCCTTGCCGTCGGCGCCACATTGGCCGAAGGCGCGGCGCCGCTCCGTGACGCCGACGTCTGGGTCCAGGCCCTGCCCGGTATCGTGGCGGAACCGATACAACTGTTCGACGACGGCCGTCACGGCGACGGCGAAGCCAATGACGGCGTCTATGCCGGCGCGGTAATGCTGCCCCGCGCCCCCGACCAGTTCGACCTGTCCGTCCGCGCCACCGGCGCGGCATGGGACTACGGCGACTTTGTAAGGCAGGCGGCCGGGCTCGCCATCCGCGCCCGCGGCCCCCCGCCGGGGCGCGCCAGCCGCGGCGGCGACATCGACTTCGGCGTCCTCTTCCCCGGTGAAACCGGCAGCGCCATCGCCACCGTCGATCTCGATTCGCGGACGCCACGGCAACTTTTCCTTGAACTCGACTGGCCGGACGGCGGGACCGACTGGCCGTCCATGGCATCCCGGGTCGGAGTCGATCCGGGCCACCACCAGTTCGAACTCGAAATGACCGTTCCCGCCAGCGCCAGGCCAGGCAGTTACCACGGCCGCTTCGGCGTGACCGACGGTGCCGAACTCGGCGACAGCGCCGATGCCCGCGTCCGCGTCGGCACGGTGCGGTTCGACAGCCCCGGCGCCATCGATCTCGGTGATGTTCCGCCCGGGACGTTCCGGAGCCGCGTCGTCTCGATTCCCTACCACGCCGACAAGGCGGCGCCGCTTCGGGTCAGCCTTGACGCCGGCGACGAACTGGACGTCACGGGCGTTCCCGAAGCCATCGCCGAAGGCAGTCACAGTCTTGATCTCGAAATTGTGGTGTCCGCGCCGATGGGTCAACGGGACGGCGACCACAGCGGCACCATCATTGTCGAAGCCGGTCCCGGCCGGGTTGAAGTGCCTGTCCGCTGGCGCGTCCGCCCCTATCAGGCCAAGCCGCGCGACGTGGTGCCGCCCGCCGGCATCCCGGACGCGCCGTCCCTTCCCGACGCCGACGACACGCGGCCGCTCGAACGGATTCCCGACCTCAGTGACGACTTCTGGACGCCGGACCGTCCGGCCCCGCTCCCGGACACGACCGTCTCCCCGTGGGAGGAGACCGAACGGGTGTTCCGGAACACTCCCCGCCTTACTCCGGTCCGGCCCGCCGCGTCCGGTGGCGCCAATGGATTTTCCACTATCGAACCAGTCAAGCGGGAGGACAGCTTCTGGAGCGCTTGGTGGATTTATCTCCTCGCCGCGCTTCTCCTTCTTCTCCTCTTGCTCCTTCTTCTCGCCTACATCCTGTATAGGTTGGGAAAGAGCGCGCTCGCCAGGTTCCTTCTCGTTTCAGCCCTGGCTAACATACTTCTCCTTATCCTTTTCATCGCCCTCCTTGGCGCTTCCTCCACCGTCGCCACCCGGGTGGAACCGGCGGTGGAGGTCAGCCTGGTCGAGGAAGATCCGCCGGTGACGGTGGAGTTGAGCGATGCCGAACGCGAGCTGGTCGGCCTCACCGGCGCCCGTACCGACAGCCCGGACGGAACGTCCGGAGTGCCCGGCGAAGTCACCGTTGCCGAAGCGGACACGGCCGCCGCCGCCGGTGCCGCCGCCAGCGGCGGTGTCATTACAGACAAGCAGAACACCCTCGAGA
>JAJBTL010000026.1:6499-7438 GCA_020860865.1 Planctomycetota bacterium
AAACCTGTAGAAGTCCACCGACGATACCGGCGCCGCCCTGGCGGACAATCTCGAACCGGCCGCCGCGCCGTTTGAAGCGGAACGGGAAACGGCATTGCACCGCCGCGATCGCCAGCGTGAACGCGAACGGGAACAGGCGGAAGAACCGATGCGGGAACTTCCGGAAATGGCCGAACCGCCCCAGGAAATGGCCATGGCCCGCTCCAGTGAAAACAGCCGGGACGCGGCCTCGGAAAGTGAAGCCCGCCTCGACCTCAGCCTCCCGGAAGATTCGGAGCGGCCGGTCTGGTCCGACGGTGTTCGTCCAATCCAGCCGGTGGCGAGCGATCAGGGAACACTCATCGCCGCCGCGCCCGGCATGGAGGCGGTTTCGTTTGACCGGACTGTCCGTCGTATCGACCCGCGCGGGCGGCGGCGGTCACAGTCCGAGAGCATGGTCACTGAACCCGAACCCAGGGTTGAAATCGACGACCCGTCCCGCGACCGGGAAGACGAACGCCAGGCCGAAGGCCCGGCCAACCCGGACGGCGATCCTGGCGTGGAGGAACTTCGCGTCGACAACCTGGCAATGGGAGTGGACATTTACGGGCAAAAACCCGGTTCCGCCATCCCCGCCGGCATTTTCCCGGTTCAACGTGAAGAGCCGACCCGCTTGTCAAGGGGCGTCTCCGGCGACGATGCGTCCGACACGGCCGCGCCGATGGGCGGACGCCGTACAGTCCGGGGCAGCGGCAGGCGCGAAGGCGCCAACGCCGGCGCGCCGGCCGCGAATGGCATCCCCGGAGGCGGTGCCGGCCAAACCGACGCCGCCAGCCCGGGCGGCGCCAGCGGCCGGGTAAAAGATGGCGGCGGCGCCATCGACGAAATGCGTTTTGATTCCGCGCCGTCCGGTGGCGGCAGTCGGTCCGGCGTGCCTGGCGCTAGCGGCTTGTCGGCCAG
>JAJBTL010000035.1:0-283 GCA_020860865.1 Planctomycetota bacterium
CGGTAAAGGCGTGGCGCGGCCCGAAGGGGAGAAAGATTTCCAACACGCCGTCATGGAGATGGGCCTGGCAGTTGTCCTCGGCCACCGGCTCGGGCAGGGTAATGGCTTTGCCGAATTCGCCCCGGGAGACCTCCATATGGATGTATTTTTTGCTCCGCGTCGGGTAAAACGCCTTGCGGACGCCGCGAATCAGCAGTTGCTGCCCGTCGATGACCGCCTCCACCGACGCGGCATCGACACCGGGCAAGTCGACCTGGACCAGGAACCCGCCCTCGACCTCGAG
>JAJBTL010000035.1:293-7437 GCA_020860865.1 Planctomycetota bacterium
GTCGGCGGCCGGCTGCCAGACGTCCCGGTTATCGATGGATCCGGAAAAGTTGCCGCCAACGTTGTGGAGCCCTCCCCGCCCACCAATAAAGTATATCTTGCCGAACTGTGACATCCCTTCCTCCGCACATTTCTTTCAAGGATCGTAATAGTGCACGATCCATCCACGTATACAGGATAGCACGCTCTCTTCATATTGCAAGAGGCGACAGCGGAGGATTTTCCGCCCGGCGGCATTTATCGTCGATACCGGCGGGAGGCAACGGCCCGGGAGGGGCGATTTTATATGAGGATACCTTTCCTCTAAGTAGGGAATTTTACCCTTGACGGGCGCCGGCGATACATATTGTATTATTTTGATGAAAATGGATAGTCGCATGCCACTCCCCCTTTCCGACGGCCGGGCCGCGACGGAGGGAATGGCGAATGGCCGCACGGTCGGACCGGCGGCAGTCCATATACATATGTATCCGGGTACATCACGATGATTCGTTCGCCTCTCCGGCAGCCTCGTGGCGGCCGAAGCGTTCGGCGACACGGGACATCTGTAAACATTTTGGTTTTTCTCGTAGAGGAGGAATATACGAAGATGGGTATTCGCGCCAGAATTTCCCTATTTGTGGCAGTTCTCGTCCTTGTCGCCCTGGCCCAGATGGGCGCCAGTTGGTGGACCACCCGGGCCATGGCCAACCGGCTCAGCAAGGGCGCCGGCAAAACCGTGACCAGCATGGCCGGCAGTATCAAGCGGAACGAAGCGGATCGGGTCGGCACCCTCCTCCTCGCCAACACCGCCGAACTCGGCACCATGGTGGCGGAAGTGGAACGGGCCACCGTCATGACCGCCGACTTCGCCTACACCGCCATGACCCTGGCCGCCACCTCGCCGGAAGCGACCAGGCGGGTCGAAGAAGAGATCGAACGGTTCGCCAGCGTCACCCCGAACGAACGCATGCCGGCCGTGTCCGGAATAGGCGTGACGTTTGAACCGGACCGGTTCTCGCCCCACGGCGACCGGTTCTTCATGCCCTATGCCTACCGGGAGGACGGCGCCGTCGTCTACTCAGCCGACGTCGTGACGCCGGAAGGGGTCGATGCGGCCACCTTGACGGATGAGGAAAAGTACGGGTATTTCGTCGGGGAGAGCCAAACCGAATACTACACCACCGCCGTTCCGCCCGGACACAACAAGGCGACGCCGTTGCCGCAGGAGGTGCGCTGGACCAGCCCGTATATCGATCCGACAACCAATTACTCCATGGTCTCCGCCACCACTCCCCTGTCCGTCGACGGCAGCGTCGCCGGCGTCGCCTTTATTGACGTCGCCCTCACCGACCTCGACCGGCTGGCCGTCAACCTCGCTTCGGCCCTGACGCCGGGCGCCCGCTCCCTCGTTTTCGACATGGTCGGCCAACGCGTCCTGAGCGCCCCCGGCCAGCCCCAATGGGAGCCGGAAATGGTGGACGACCCGGACAACCCGGGCAGCCAAATCCCCCAGTCCCGCCTCCTCACGGACAACCCGGTCGGTGAACAGATTGTCGCTCTCGCCCGCGATCTTCCGCCGGCCAACGTCACGAACGCGCCCCTGGCCATGGACGGCCGGGAACACACGCTCTTTGTCGGCAATGTCCACAACCTCTTCGGCATCGCCGTCGCCGTGCCGAACGACGAACTGTTCGCCGATACCCAGGCCGCCCTCGCCGAAGCGGAAGTGCTGGAGGACGAGCAGGAGGCGGAGATGCGGAAAATCCGCCTTATCGGCATCGGCTCCCTCGTCCTCATGCTGGCGGTCGGCGCCCTCGTCACCCTGTCAGTCATCAAGCTGACCCACAACCTTTCCGCTATCGTGTCGGTCCTGGACGACGACGCGGACGGCGTGTCCCGGGCCTCCCACACCATCAACCAACTGTCGACCGGCATCGCCGACGACACTGCCAAACAAGCGAGCGCCCTCGAAGCAAGCGCCGCCAGCCTCAGTGAAATCTCCACCAAGGTCAAAGCCAACGCCGAGGCCTCGGACACCTGTAACCGCCTCATGGCGACCGCGTCGGAACACGTCAACGCCGGCGACAAGCAGATGGCCCGCATGCACGAGGCGATGCAGGGCATTGCCGATTCGTCGGAAAAGATCAGGGACATTATTAAAACCATCGAATCCATCTCGTTCCAGACCAACCTCCTCGCCCTCAACGCGGCGGTGGAGGCGTCCCGGGCCGGCGAGGCCGGCAAGGGTTTTGCCGTTGTGGCGGACGAAGTGCGGAACCTGGCCGGGCGCTCGGCGGAGGCGTCGCAGCGCACGGCGGCGCTCATTGAAGAAACGGTGAACCGGGTCGCCTTCGGGGCTGAAACAGTGGGAGAACTCGATACCGGTTTCAAGAACATCCTGTCCGGCGTTACCGAAGCGGCGGAGTGGGTGGTGCGGATACGGGACCCCCCACCCGACCCGCGGTAGCCAAGCCACCTACACACTCAATCGGGGCCCAACCCCCACCCGGGGGCAAAACTAAACTACCCCGCCGCCGGCCCGTCGGCGGCGACGTCGTCGGAACTGGCGCGACAGGCCGAGTCCCTGGCCGGCACCGCCCGGAGCCTGAACCGCCTGGCGAACGGGAAACGGCGTTCTTGAGCGGGTGAAAGATGGCGCTTTTCGGAGCGACAACGCCAGCCAACGACAACGGGCCGCCCTCGAAAAGGCGGCCCGTTTTTTATTGGTATTGAGTGGTTGTCCTGGTCATTAATAAATGCCCGGATCCGTTACTCGGCGTCAGCCTCGGCCGTCTCGCTCACCGGGAAAAACACCGCCACCACCACGGTAAAGCCGACGCCTTCCGCCGGCTCGCCGGACGATCGTGAACCGATCTCCCCCGGGCCGTAGAAGCCGAAGAAATCGATGTCGGGCAGGCGGTTCTTGATTGTCGCCAGTTCTTCCGCCAATTGCTTCCGCTCGATCATCCCCTGGCGCCGCCGGCGGCAGTTGAAGATAAGGGCGAAGAACGGGTCCTCGCCTTCGTGTTCGGCCAGCGCTTCCGACAGGGTCTTGTCCGCCGTTTCCGGCGTGTGGGTGCCGCCGTTGTACGACTGGCCAAGGGTAAACTGGCCGCCGATGAAGATGCCGACGTTGACGCCGGTCCGAATAGTGCCCCGGGTGATGACTTTCGATTCGATATTGCCGGAGGCGGCGCCGACAATGGGATAAATGTCTTCCAGCCCCTCGTTCATGTCGAAGGCGAAATCCTTGTTGACGCCGTTGTACTGGTCGCCGAAGGTGACGATGACCTTGCCCGGACGGTCGGACCCGGTGACGGCGTCACGGAGGGCGATACCTAGCGCCTCGCCCGCTTCGAAATAGCTGTCGTCCGCGTCCGGATCGGTGGCGACGCTTTCCACCGATATATCCACATCGCCACCGAGGGCCCAGACCGCGACGCCAACCGGGACGTCAATCGTCGGGACATCGGGGAAATTGGTGGTGGCGGTGAGGGGACTGGTTATCTGGCACCCGTAGATGATGTCGGCGTCGAAATGTTTTTTTCACACCTTCAATAAGTTCCGGCGTCACCTGCGGCGCGGCGGCGCCGACAACGACGATCTTCGCCGGGACGCCGCCAAGGAGCCGGAAGGCCTGGGCCGCCGCTTCCTCACCCGCCGCGAACGGGTCGGCCTGGGACGAGTTGCCGACGCCGGAGGCCCAGCCGTCCGGGGCCCGCGCCGTTCCGGCCACGGCCGGAAGCATCAAGATAGCCAGCGCCGCCAGTACCAGGCCTGTTGCGTGCACGAATCGCGTGGTCATGTCCGTCTCCTTTTTGACGAGGGTGAAGGTGGATGAAGCTGTTTTTAGCGAACCGCCGCGTCACTCAGGCTCTCACGATTGAAGCAGGATCGCCATGGCGTTACGGTGAATCAGACGGTCTGAATTTCCACTGTACATATTAATGGAGAAGTTTTCGCACTCCGGATTGTTTACTGGCCGCGCCTGGCGCTGCGCCGTTCCGTCGGCGGATCATAGCGTTCGGCATAGACCGGCATCAGCCGCCAGCCCTGGCGTTCCACCATGCGGACAAGGACCGGCTTCCGGGTATCGCCGTCCGGCGTGATGGTGATGCGGCCGGTGGCGAGGTTGAAATTCCGCACCGCCAGAAGGCCGGTGCGGATTTCCTCGGCCGATTCGCCGGTCTCCAGGGCCTTGGCGAGGAGCATGACCGCGTCGTAGGCACAGGCGGCGGAGGCGTCGGGGTTTTCCATGCCGGCCGCTTCCATGGCGGTGAAGAACTCGCGGAACTGCCGGGTGGCGGCGCGTTCAAAAAGGACGCTGGCGAAGGAAGTGCCGACCAGCCTCGTCCCGGCGCCGTCAAAGACCACCTCGTTGTCCCAGGTGTTGTTGCCGCAGACCGGCGTGTCAATTCCCCGGTCACGGAGGGCGAGGATGAGGGACAGGGCTTCGACCCCGTACATGGGCGCGAAGATGAAGTCCGGCCGGGTCGTGGCGATTTCCTCGAGGGCGGCGGAAAAGTCGAGGCCGCCGTCGGCCGCCCGGATGGTGTGGGTGCCGGTGACGCGGCCGCCCGCCTCGGTGAAGGTCCGCCCAAACGTCTCGGCCATATCCAAACCGACCCGGTGGTTCGAATCGTAGAGGATGGCACAACTGCGGAACCCAAATTTTTCCTGCTGGAAACGGGTCAATGCCACCGCTTCGGCGGAATTGCTGAAAACGGACCGGAACACCCACGGATCGGGCTCCGGCAAGGCGTCGATGGTGGACATCGGCGACAGGATGACGACGCCGAGTTCACGCGCCGTGTCCCTGACCGCCATGGCCGAGTCGGATAGGAGCGGACCGATGACCGCCGGCACCTTCCTGTCCCGGACCAGTTCCTCGATGTCCCGCCGGGCCTGTTCGGCGTCGCTGCCGTTGTCGCGCCATTCGAGGACGAGTTCCTTCCCGTTGACGCCGCCCCGCGCATTAATCATCCTGACCGCCGTGTTGGCGCCGTAGAAGGCGGAAAGGCCGTAGTATTCCAATTCGCCGGTTCTCGGGAAGGTGGCGCCAAGGACTACAGTACCGGTGAAACCGGTCTCGCCGGCGGCGGACCGACCCGGCCAGGCGGCGACAACCGTGAGTATCAGTATGAGGGTGATGCGGGCGTTCGTACAGCGCATGTCTTTATTCTCCTGATCCGTTCCATTATAGGCCATGACACGTGTAAACCAAGTAAAAACATATCTACAGGAAGTGGGCCTGGCACCAGACGCCCACCTTAACCGGACTTCCGGTCCCAACCGTACTTTATATGGCATGGAAGGGTGATACGTGTTATAATATGCCTCTCCGGAACGTGGCGGCGGTCCATACCCGGCGCCGACCCGTTCCACTCTCGACACGGACAATGCCCCTGGGGAACTCATGAACAGTCTTACCTATAAGCTGGCAGCGATATTTCTCGTTATCGCCCTTATTCCCACCGTCATCGGCATCAACGGCACCATGTCTCTCCAAACCGCCAACAAGGCGCTCGACGACACCAACCTCGCCCTCGAGAACCTGTCGAACAACCTCAGTGAAGCCGGCAATCTCCTGAACGAAAACGTCACCTTACAGAACAACGCCAGTTCCATCACCGCCGAAATCGCCAATACGAATTCGGACACGGCGGCGTCGCTCCGCTTCATGGGGGACGTGATGCTGCCCCGGAGCTTCGCCATCGCCCAGCTCCGCTCCAGCCTGAGTGAAGCCACCGCCGCCGAACGCGCCCTCCTCCTCGCCGTCAACATGCGCCACCTCGTCGGCGAGGATCTGGAACGGGCCCGCGCCACCCAACTCGCCAACCTCGACGCCGCCTTGGAAAAAATGGCGGCGGCCCGGAACGCCTTCCACAGCCTCCTCCTCCCGGGCGACGACACCCGGGCCTGGGACCGGCTGGAGGAAGCCTTTACCCAATGGCAGGCCAACCACGCCGAGTTCATGGCCAAGATTTCCGAACTCGACCGCATGGTGGCGGATCTTATCCGCGGCGGCCCGCTGTTCGCCCGGCTGTCCCGCGAGGCCTACGACATCCTGTTCGTCTCCGGCCGGGAAATCCGCGCCGAATGCGAAATCCGCATCGCCGACCTTAATAACGGCCTGGCCACGCTGGCCCAATCGAGCGTCCAGGCCGCTGCCGAAAAACAGGGCTATGCCACCCAACTGGCCGACGACCTGGCCCGGGACACCTCCGCCGCCGTCTCCCAGGTCGACACCCTGAGTACCCGCTTCGTCTCGGCCCGGCAAGCCGCCGACGCCGCCGCCCTCCAGTCCGCCGAGGCCCTGACGGCGACCAGCCGGCGCTTCTGGTACATGGTGGTGTTTTCCGGCCTTGGCGTCGTCGTCGCCATCGGTATCGGCCTCCTCATTTCCTGGCGCATCAGCGGGCCGGTCCGGCACATGGTTCAGCACATGTCCCGCCTTGCCGACGGCGATCTGACCAAGGACGTCGAACCGCAGGACATGCGCCGCTCCGACGAAATCGGCCAATTGGCCCGCGCCCTCCAGCGCGTCATCGATTCGGACCGCTCCGAAATCACCATGGCCAACCTCATGGCCGCCGGCGACTATACCCAGGATATGCCGCTCCGCTCCGAACACGACCAGCTCGGCCAGGCCCTCTCGGTCCTCCTCCGTACCACCGACGCCGCCCTGACAAGCGTCAGCCGCGCCATCGACGAAGTCGGCGACGGCGCCAACGCGGTGTCCGATGCCTCCCGCTCCCTGTCCCAGGGCGCCCAGACCTCGGCCGTGGCCCTGGAGGAAATTTCCCAGACAGTCAACGAAGTGGACAAGCAGACCCAGGAGAACGCGTCGAACGCCAGGGAAGCCAACCAGCTCGCGACGGAAAGCCGCCTCGCGGCCAAGCGCGGCTACGGCGCCATGACGGAACTAATGACCGCCATGGGGGAAATCCAGGAAGCGGGCAAAAGGATCGCCGTCGTCGCCAAACTCATCGACGACATTGCCTTCCAGACCAACTTGTTATCCCTGAATGCCGCCGTCGAGGCGGCCCGGGCCGGGCGGCAGGGCAAGGGCTTTTCCGTCGTGGCGGACGAAGTCCGTAACCTGTCCGGCCGCTCCGCCCAGGCGGCGCGGGAAACGCGGGAAATGGTGGAAGCGATGGCGA
>JAJBTL010000448.1:0-7076 GCA_020860865.1 Planctomycetota bacterium
TGACTTCCGCGTCCAGTTTCGACGCCGCCGCATTCAACATCAGGAGGCGAAGCGATCCGTCCCACACGGCGATGGCTTCGCCGACCTGGTTGAAAATTTCCTCGAGAATGTCGTGGCGGACATCCTTGGTGGCGTCGCGGAAAACGTAGAGTCGGGTCTTCGGCGGCAATGATTTCGCGGCCGGGACGGGGCAGGGGAGGAGATACTGGTCGAAAGCCGGTTTGCCGATGGTGCCGTCGCCACCGAGAAGAAAGGGCGCGACAACGCGCACGGATTTTCCCCGGAGCGGTTCTTCGGCGTGCAACAGTCTTTCGCCGGAGCGGTTGACTTCAAGTATACGATAGTCATCCGTTGCCAGAATAGCGCCGAGTCCGCAACTGGAAAGCAGTTCCAGCGCATCGCGATAGTCCATGCCCGTCCCCTGGTTTCGGTTTTGCATAACAACATCAACGGCACGCAGGCGTCGCCGCGCTCACGATTGGGGCGGTGCAACGTCGTGCCAGTAATTCTTGCATGGACATGGTAGAGGACGGTATTTGTTTTGGAAAGAACATAATGGAATCGGTATGAAGGTGGAGCGGTCAGTCTTTCGACTCGATAGGCGGGCCGTCCGGCGCCGGGCCGTCGAACAGTTTGGCCGAACCGGCGCCGAGGTAGGCTTCGGAAACCTCTTTGGCCGCTTCCCAGCCGGCGGTCTGCAGTTTAAGAACGACGCGGCCGCGCGATGTCGCGTTCATCCCGACCCAGGGGAGGTAATAACTCCGGGCCGGATCGCTCTGGACTACCAGGGTCATAAATTCGGAGCGGATGGGGTTGAACGCCGTTTCCGGAATGACGACGCCGACCTGCCCGTCACTCAGGTACGGTTCAATGCCGAGGACGCGAACTCCGCCGTAGGGATCGGCTGGCTCGTATACCGGCTTCCTGACCGGACTGGCCTTCAGCTTGATCGGTGGGACATCGTCCGACGTGTCCGCTCCGGTCCGCGCGGTTTTGGCCGGCGCTTTTTTGAACGGCTTCTTAATGGACGCGTCCGGTTTTTTCCCGAGACCGAGGGAAATGATACCCGGCTTCGTGGACGTTCCCGGCATGTGCGCCGCGAGGCGGATGCCGCCACTGACCGCCTCTTCGCGCTGAGCCAGGAGGGCGCTCCGGAGGCTCGTACTCTTGGCGCCGCTCTTGCCTATCACGCGTTTTTTCTTTATACCGCCCGTGCCGGCATCGTCCGCTTCTGTCTCGGCCCGGTCATCGTCTGTCGACTTTTTGGACCGGCTGGCAACCCGAGGCGGCGGCGAGGATTCTTTTTCGTCTTCATCCAGCATGTCGGATGAATAATACTCCATCGGTGACGATTCGGCATCTTGGTCAGCAGTGTCGGCGGATGGTGCCACAGCGCCATCGTGGTCGACGGAGGCGACTTCTTCATCGAATTCGAGGGGCGTCTCGGCCTTTCTGCCTTTGGCATATTTAGATCGACCGTACTCGATAACGTCACCGACGTCGGTGTCGCTGCTCGTTTCCAACCCGGCTTCGAGAATGGCAAGTACCTTGTCCGCCATGCCCGACGCGTGATCACCGGCCTCTGTTCCGGAATCGATGCCGGGGACCTCCACCCGCCACTGATTTTTCCGGAGCGGGGAAATTTTAAGACCGGCATGTCGCAAAAGCATGACGCCGCGCCGGACCGACTTGTCGGTAAAGCCGACGGCAAGGGCGGAATCAAGCCGGCCGATGGAGGCAAGCCCCACCGCCATCATGCGGATGCGGAGGCGTTGGTCGTCGAAACAACGTTCCACCGGCCGTGGCAGCGGGCCGTAGCGGTCGCGGGTATAGCGGCGCGTGCTTTCGAGTTCGTCCAGGGAACGGATTCGCGTCAGGCGGCGGTAAAATTCGATGCGCTGTTGTTCGGACGGGATATACTCCGGCGGTATGAACGCCCGGGTGCCGAGGTCGAGGTCGGCCTCGATATCTTCCGGAACGGTTTCGCCTTTCTGGGCGGCGACGGCCCGCTCGAGGAGCCGGCAGTAGAGGTCGAACCCGATCATATGAATATGGCCAGACTGTTCGACGCCGAGGAGGTTGCCGGCGCCGCGAATTTCCAGATCGCGCATGGCGATACGGAATCCGGCGCCAAGTTCGGTATATTCCTGCAATGCCTGGAGGCGCTTCGTCGCCTCCGGGGATATCGGCCGCTTTTCCGGTACGAGAAAATAGGCATAGGCCTGATGCTTATATCGGCCGACACGGCCGCGCAACTGGTGCAGTTCCGACAAGCCGAAGTGATCCGCCTCGTTCACAAAGAGGGTGTTGACGCTCGGGATGTCGACGCCGCTTTCGATAATCGTCGTACAGACGAGAACGTCCAGCTTGCCGTCGAGAAAGTTCGACATCACCTCGAGGAGTTCCCCCTCCGCCATCTGACCGTGGCCAACGCCAAAGCGTGCTTCCGGCACCAGGTGCTGAAGCTGGGCCGCCATTTCATCGATGTTGTGCACGCGGTTATGGAGAAAGAAACACTGTCCACCGCGAGCCAGTTCGCGAAGAATTGCCCGGCGGACAATATCCTTCGACCAGCGGACGACCATCGTCTTGACGGAATGCCGTTCCCGTGGCGCCGTGGTTAGGTTGGAAATATCCCGAAGGCCAAGGAGCGACATGTGGAGGGTACGCGGGATCGGCGTCGCCGTCATGGTGAGGATGTCGACGTCGGCGCGGAAGCGTTTGAGGCGTTCCTTGCTTTCGACCCCGAATTTCTGTTCTTCGTCAATGACGACAAGGCCGAGATTCTTGAAATCGACATCGTTCGACAGGATGCGGTGGGTGCCGATGACGACATCGACCTTGCCTTCCCGGACGTTTTCGGCAATCCGCCTTTGTTCCGCCGGCGACCGGAACCGGGTCAGGCACTCGACCACCACCGGGTAATCCGCCATCCGGCTCGAGAACGTCCGGTAATGCTGTTCCGCCAAAATTGTGGTGGGAACGAGAACCGCGACCTGGTAGCCGGCATTGACAGCCCGGAAGGCGGCGCGGACCGCCATTTCGGTCTTGCCGAAACCGACGTCGCCGCAGAGCAGCCGCTCCATCGGCGCGGTGGATTGCTGGTCGTGGCGGATATCCTCGAGGGCGGACAGTTGGTCCGGTGTTTCGTCATACGGGAACGAAAGATCGAATTCTTCAATCAGCTTGTCATCCGGCGGCAGGGCGATTCCCTGCGAAGCCAAACGCTTCGCCTGGGTGTCAAGAAGGTCCTGGGCGATGTCCCGCACCGCTTTCTCGACAGCCGCCTTTTTCCTGCTCCAGGCCGACGAACCAAGTTTCGACAACTGCGGCTTGCTTTCGCCGACGCCGATGTAACGTTGCACCAATTCAATATGGGATAGAGGAACGTAAATCCGCGCATCCTCGGCGAAGCGGAGCGTAAGGAAGTCCTGTTCGGCGCCGTTCGATTCAAGGGTCTGGATGCCTTCGAATTTGGCAATGCCGTTCGCCACATGGACGACGTAATCGCCTTCCCGGAGTTCGGCGAAATCGGCGATGGGAGCGCCGGCAAAGCGTTTCCGCGCCACCCGGACCGGCGAATTCCGGTTGAACAGCTCGTGATCCGAAACATACCCGATGCCGCCGGATTCGGATTCGTGGACAAAGCCTCTCGACAACCGGCCGAGGACGATGTCCGCCTTCTCAAGAAGGGTAGGGCGTTTGTCCGCCAGCATCTTCTTGAGCCGCGCCTCTTCGCCGTCGTTATTACAGACGATGGTGAGGTCGACATCCTTATTGACGAGGATGGACAGTTCATTCACCGCAGTGTCGAAACCGGCGAACAACCGTTCCCAACCGCTGGCGGCGAGATCGATTTCCTCTGGCGCCTCGACCTGGCGCCACGGCGGATCGGGCCACGGGTCGTTCTCGAGATCCGGGACCATGGCAAGGGTGTGACTCGATAGTTTCTCCGCCACCGATTCAAACGAAAACAACGGTCCACCGGTAAAGCCGCCGGCATAGAGCCCGGAGACGCGGGTGATCCGTTCCGGATGCCAGACGATGACGGCGGTGTCGTCCGGAAGATATTCGAGAAGGGAATAATGTGAGCCGTCGATGTGGCGAAAGCTGTCCCGGGAAACGTCGACAAGGGTGACGTTGCCGGTAAGGGGCGGCCCGCTTTGTTGGGTGCCGGTGTCGAAAGCGCGGACGGTGTCGATTTCGTCGCCAAAGAATTCGATGCGGTACGGGATGTCGCCGAGCAGGGGAAAAACGTCGAGGATGCCGCCACGGCGGGAAAACTGACCAGGCGCGTCGACGAGGGAAACCGGCTCCAAACCGCCTTCGACCAGGTGCGCCGTCATCGCTTCCGGCGACACCTCCGTCCCGGCCGAAACGGACAAGCCGCCGGCGCCGATGATCTTCGGCGACAACGTCGGCTGAAGGAGGGCGGTGATAGGCGTGACAATCCACTGGGTCCGCACCCGCTCACTGTCCAGGCAGGCGCGGAGTACCGCCACCTGGTCGTGGGCGATTTCGACATACGGTTGATCCGTTTCAAACCGCAGGATATCCCAGGCCGGCCAGAACAGGGGGGGCGGAGCATCAACACCAAGGTAAAACTTGAGATCGGAAAAAATGTCGCCGGCGATTTCCGGATCGGGCGCGACGAGGAGGAGCGGCCGGTGAAACGCTGTCCGCGCCTCGGCGAGGCATTTAGCCAGGCTCGACCCCTTGGCGCCGTTGATGCGGCTGGCCGGTTGTTCCAGCGCGTGTAGAATGAGTTCGGCCCAGGCGGTGGCGGGCGCGGTTGCGGTGGTCATGCGGTATCGACAGCTTCCTCACGGATGAAATCAAAAACAACCGAAACAGGCGAACCAGCGGTCCACAAACAATATTCGTGGCCGTCAATGGAAAAATTTAGTATCAACCCCGGCCGGAAAAAAGACGCTTGTACCGGAACGGGGAATCGCCATACTGGACGGCCCGGACGCTCGGCGCTTTTGCGTTCCGGCCGCCGTTGTAGTATACTATCATGTTCTCGGGCGGAATACTTGTCGGTCCAGACGGAAAGATAATTATGCGTATAGCGACCTTCAATTGCAATTCGATTCGTATTCGGGCCGAAGCCGTCCTCGCCTGGCTGGCCGAGTACCAACCGGACATCCTCGCCCTCCAGGAAACGAAGGTGATGGACAAGGATTTTCCCGCCGACTGTTTCCGGGAAGCAGGCTGGCACGTCGCCTTCCGGGGCGAAAAATCCTACAACGGCGTCGCCGTCATCACCCGCTCCGCGCCGGACGAGGTGTCTTTCGGCCTCCGGGACGACGAAGGCGCGTCCGATACCCGCCTCGTTCGCGTCCGTATTGGCGATTTCCACCTTATCAACACCTATGTGCCGCAGGGACAGTCCCTCCTCAGTGAAAAATTCCAGTTCAAGCTGGAATGGTTCAGCCGGTTGCGGCGCTATCTGGACAACGGCTTTAACGCCACGGACAAAATCCTCTGGGTCGGCGATCTCAATGTGGCGCCGCTCCCTATCGACGTCTACGACTCGAAAGCAATCTGGCCCCATGTCTGCCACAGCCAGCCGGTCATCGACGCCTTCGCTTCCGTAACCGGTTTTGGCTTCCATGACATTTTCCGGAAACACCTGCCGGACGCCGGCAACTTCACCTTCTGGGACTACCGCCAGCGCGGTTCCCTCGACCGCAACCGGGGATGGCGGATTGATCATATCCTCGCCACGGCGCCGCTTGAGAAGACGTCCCAGTCCTGTGCCGTCGATATCGAACCGCGCAAGCGCGACCGGCCATCCGACCATACTTTTGTCTATGCTGATTTCGCGGTGTAGCCCATCAGCCCGGGCGCTGTGTGACCCGGCCGGCAACGCATGGTGGTTTACGGGTTTGGTACAGTCTACGAAGTGGGATGAGGAATGGCGCGCTGCGGCGCCCGGGGAGGCAGAAATGGACAGGCTTTTAGCATATATGAAAGAGACGGCCGCCACGGTCGAACAGCGGCTCGAGACGATTCTTCCCTATGCCGATCTCCGGCCGGAGAATCTCCACGAAGCCATGCGCTACGCCGTCCTCGGCGGCGGCAAACGGCTCAGGCCGCTCCTCACCCTCGCCGCCTACGACGCGGCCGGCGGCTCCCCGGACCTCCGGGACCGGGCGCTGGACGGCGGCTGCGCGGTCGAACTGATTCACTGTTACAGCCTCGTCCATGACGACCTGCCGGCCATGGACAACGATTCCATGCGCCGGAACCGGCTCACCGTCCACAAGGCGTTCGGGGAGACCCTCGCCATCCTGGTCGGCGACGCCCTCCAGGCCCTTGGCTTCCGGGTCATGGCCGAAGCCGGCGGACCCATGGCCGGGCACACCGTGACCGAACTCGCCAAGGCCGCCGGTTCAATCGGCATGGTCGGCGGCCAGGTTCTCGATCTGGAAGGGGAGGGCACAACGCCGACGGTGGAACTGGTTGAACGCATCGACCGGTGGAAAACCGGCGCCTTGTTCACCGTCGCCTGCCGCATCGGCGCCATCCTTGCCGGCGCCGACGACAAGGCGCTGGCCGGCCTCACCGGCTACGGCGACGCCATCGGTGTTCTTTACCAGATTTCCGACGATATCCTCGACTGTACCGCCAACGCGGACAAGCTCGGCAAGACGCCGGGAAAGGATGCCGTTGTCGGCAAACTCACCTATCCCGCCGCCCTCGGCCTCGACGGCGCCCGGGAAGCCCTCAACGCCAAAAGCATCCAGGCCAAGGACGCGATCAAGGATTTCGGCCGCGAGGCGTTATACCTGCGCTTGCTTGTCGATTTCCTCATGGACAGGGTAAAGTAGCACTGACCGGAGCGGTCCCCCGATGGTCCGCCGTTCTTGACCGTGGCGATTCCTTGACACCAGGCAGGGCGGCATGAAGAATCTGGAACAGCCTGAACCGGAGTGACCGGCCTGGCACACACACCCTATTTGAAAGAGCACCATGGCGGATAAACCGAAACGGAACGCGCCCGCACCCTTGGCCGACCGCATGCGCCCGCGCACCCTGGACGAGTTCCAGGGCCAGGATCATCTCGTCGG
>JAJBTL010000448.1:7086-7402 GCA_020860865.1 Planctomycetota bacterium
AATCCGACGTCATTCCGTCGATGATTCTGTGGGGACCGCCCGGAAGCGGCAAAACCACGCTGGCCCAGGTCATCGCCAACACGACAAAACGGCGTTTCGTCACCTTTTCCGCCGTCCTCCAGGGCGTCAAGGAAGTCCGCGCCATTGTCGAGGAAGCCCGGGAACGGCTCCAGGAAGACAACGAAGGCACCATCCTTTTTGTCGACGAAATCCACCGGTTCAACCGAAGCCAGCAGGACGCCTTTCTTCCCCACGTCGAGGCCGGCATCATCACCCTTATCGGCGCGACAACGGAAAACCCGTCGTTCGAAGTCAA
>JAJBTL010000085.1 GCA_020860865.1 Planctomycetota bacterium
ATACATCAGTGTTTTAATAACAAAACATCGAAAAAAGTTGCCTTCATTTTCAAAAAATTCAATCATTTTGATTGACGGCAACCGTGTTATTGAGTAAATATTTCCTTTGCATCGAATTTGTAGTGAATTTCAGAGCCGGTTGTCCAGAGCAACCGGCCGTTTACCTGCCGGTCGGTCCGCTCGTTCAGACCGGCCCGGTTTTTTTTCGCATTGTACGGTGGTCCGGCCCGGAAACGTCATGCCGGGAAAGGCTTTTGTCCGAGGACATAACATGAATCTATCGACAGAGTTCTTTAAAGGCATTTTCAAGGAAAACCCGGTTTTCGTCCTGGTGCTCGGCCTGTGTCCGACCCTGGCCGTCACCACATCGGTGGAAAAGGCCATCGGCATGGGCCTGGCGTCCACGTTCGTTCTGGTTTGTTCCAACATCATTATTTCCTTGATTAAACGGTTGGTGCCGGACGAGGTGCGCATCCCGATTTTCATCGTCGTCATCGCCACCTTCGTCACCCTGGTGAAGCTTATCATGGCGGCGTACTTCCCCGCCCTCAAGGTCGCCCTCGGCATCTTCCTTCCCCTCATCGTCGTGAACTGCATCATCCTTGGCCGCGCCGAAGCGTTCGCCTCCAAGAACGGGCCGCTGGCATCCTTGATTGACGGGCTCGGCATGGGGCTCGGCTTCACCGTCGCCCTCTCGCTCCTTGGCGCCATCCGGGAAGTGCTCGGATCCGGCGCCATCCTCGGAATCCCCTTCGCGGACGGCCTCGGGGCGTACACCCAGACCATTTTCATCCTCGCGCCGGGCGGGTTCCTCACTCTCGGGCTGCTTATGGGCTTTTTCAACTATCTGGCCCTTCGGAAAAAACGCCGGTAACCGTCGGAGTCGGACGCGATTGGCGGCAGAGTTTGGGCGGTTGACGCATTTTTGAAAACTCCACGGAACGCGGCCGGGACATAAAATCGGCCGATTCGGGAAAACTCTTTGGGAGCACGCGGAATGTCGGAATATTTCACACTTCTGTTCGGGATGATCTTTGTTCAAAATTTCGTCCTCAACCAGTTCCTTGGCATTTGCCCGTTTATCGGCGTGTCGAAGAAACGGGACTCGGCCATCGGCATGGGCCTGGCGGTCATCTTCGTCATGGCCATCGCCTGTTTCGCCACCATGCTCATTTACAAGCTGGTCCTCCAGCCCTACGGACTTGACCAGTACCTGGACATTATCAGCTTTATCCTGATTATCGCCGCCCTTGTCCAGTTTGTCGAAATCGTCATGAAAAAGGCGACGCCGGACCTCTACCAGGCCCTCGGCATCTACCTTCCCCTCATTTCGACCAACTGCGCCGTCCTCGGATCGACCCAGCTCCGAATGACCGAATACTCCCAGCTTGGCCTCGCCGACGCCTTGGCGCACAACACCGCCCTTGGCATCTTCGGCGGTATCGGTTTTACCCTGGCCCTGTTCCTCATGGCCACCATCCGGGAGCGCCTCGAACTGGCGCCGGTGCCGCCGGCTCTCCGGGGCATTCCCATCGCCTTCATCGCCGCCGCCGGCATGGCCCTGTCCTTCTTCGGCTTTACCGGCATTGTTTGATGCTCCGCATTGTTTTTGAATGACTCAGCCGTCCCGGGGTTTACGGGCGGTACCGGCACCATTTCCCGCAAGAAATGAAAGAGAAAACAACATGACAGCATTCATCGCCATGGCAGTACTCGGTGCGTTCCTGGCGCTGGTGTTGGCGGTGGCCTCGCGGCGCTTCGCCGTCGAAGTCAATCCGCTGGTTGAACAGATTAACGCCGTCCTTCCCGGCGCCAACTGCGGCGGCTGCGGCTATGCCGGCTGCATGAACTACGCCGAGGCCGTCGCCCTCAAGGGCGCCGACCCGACCCTGTGCGCCCCCGGCGGCGTCAAGACCGGCGTGGGCATCGCCAAGCTCCTCGGCGTCGAAGCGTCCGAAAAGGCCCGATCCGTCGCCCTTTGCAACTGCCAGCACCTGAACGTCAAGACGGTCGCCCTCTACTCCGGCATCCAGACCTGCCGCGCCGCCTCCCTCCAGGGCCTCGGCGGCGGCTGGCTCGACTGCCGCTACGGCTGCATGGGCTACGGCGACTGCAAGGCCGCCTGCCCATTCGGCGCCATCACCATGTCCGAGGACAACCGCCCGGTCGTCGACGAGGATAAGTGCACCGGCTGCAAAAAGTGCCAGGTCGCCTGCCCCCGCGCCCTTATGGAAGTCCGGCCCATTGACAAACACGTCCACGTCCTCTGCCACAACCGGGACAAGGGCGCGATAGCCAACAAGATCTGCGGCCACGCCTGCATCTCCTGCAAAAAGTGCGAAAAGGAATGTCCGTTCGACGCCATCCATGTCGAAAACCTCCTCGCCGTCATCGACTACGACAAGTGCAAGAACTGCGGCAAATGCGTCAAGGTTTGTCCGCACCAGGTCATTATCAATCTCCGGGAACAGCGGCGCGGCAAGAAGGAATGGCCGAAGGCGCAGAACACCATCCCCGGGGAAACGCTGACGGAAGGCCGGGCCGACAACTACGCGCCGAACGAACCGCCGTCCCAGAAGCAGCACTAGGCGGAACGGGACGGCCATGCCGTCCGGAAGCGGTGTGAAAACGGCCTTTGTCCGTGCATCTGTAAAGAACGACATCCACGTCACCATAATATAGGCAGGAGTTCCCAACCATGTCGCACGCGAAACCACTGTTCAAGGGCGGCTGCCATCCGCCGGAAAACAAGGATGCCACCAAGGAACTGCCGACCCGTCCGGCCGCGCCGCCGCCGTTCGTGGCAGTGTCCTTTTCCCAGCATATCGGCAAGCCCTCGACGCCGATGGTGAAGCCGGGTGAACGCATCCTCCGGGGACAACTCATCGCCGAATCGTCCGGCTTTGTCTCGGCGCCGGCCCACGCGTCCGTCTCCGGAACAGCCAAGGGCGTGGTCCAGCTCCGCCACCCTCTCGGCTTCCTCGTCGACGCCCTGAAGATTGAAAACGACGGCCTCGACGAATGGCACCCGGACGCCATGAAGGAAAACGACGTCGACGCCCTGTCCCCTGATGAAATCCGCACCCGCGTCCAGAAGGCCGGCATTGTCGGCATGGGCGGCGCCACCTTCCCGACCCACGTCAAGCTGGCTCCGCCGAAGGACAAGCCGATGGACACCCTCGTCCTGAACGGCGCCGAGTGTGAACCGTACCTCACCGCCGACGACCGGCTCATGCGGGAACGTCCGGAAGAAATTCTCCGTGGCGCCGTCCTCGCCGCCAAGGCGGTCGGGGCCGGGACGATCATCGTCGGTATTGAAGACAACAAGCCGGAAGCCATCCAGTCCATGCGGGACGCGGTTCAGCGTACCGGCGTCAAGGCCACTATCGCCGCGTTGCCGGTCATGTATCCGCAAGGGGCGGAGAAACAGCTTATCTACGCCACCACCGGCCGGGTCGTCCCGTCCGGCGGTCTGCCGATGGATGTCGGCGTCCTTGTCCATAACGTCGCCTCCATGTACGCCTGTTACGAAGCGTGCCGCTATAGCCGGCCGATCACCGAACGTATCATCACCGTCACCGGCCCGGGCGTCAGGAAGCCGGCCAACCTCTGGGCCCGCATCGGCACCATGGCGCAACAGCTCCTGGACGAGTGCGAGTTCGACGCCGCCGCGACGAAAAAGCTTATCGTCGGCGGCCCGATGATGGGCATGCCGATGCGCGATCTCGAATGGGCCACGGCCAAGGGCGGAAACGGCATCCTCTGCCGCACCGACCCCGCCGCCTATGTCCATGATGCCTGCATCCGCTGCGGCCGCTGCGTCGACGCCTGCCCGATGGGGCTTCTCCCCTGCACGCTGTCGAACTACGGCGAAGCCAACCTGCTGGCGGAAGCTATTGAAGCCAACGCCCGGGACTGCATCGAATGCGGGTGCTGCAGCTATGTTTGCCCGTCCAAGCGGCCGATTGTCCAGTGGGTCCGCATGGAAAAGGCCGAAATCAACCGGAAGGCGCAGGTCGCCGCCGCCGCGGCAGCAGCCGCTGCTCCGGCGAAGTAGGCACTGTCTCCCGGGTAGGCGGTCCATACCGGATCGCCGGTCGAAAGCGGGGGCAACCGGTAGGAAACCTCGTTTTCGACCGATTGGTTGATAAAAGATCGGGAACCGGATTGTACCGAGGCATGGAGACGGCGGAACCGGGCGATAAACCCATTTCCACCGACTTATCGGAGTGACGTCGAATTTTTCACCGTGTGCGGTCTAAACAGCACTGAGGGAACCAGAAATGTCGGAAGAAGAGAAGATTCTTTTTACAGTCAACAATTCGCCCCACGTCCGCCACCCGGACACCACCTCCGGCATCATGTTCCGGGTGTGCCTGGCCCTGGTGCCGGCGCTTATCTGGGCCGTGATTGTCTTCGGCTTCAGGGCGCTTGTGCCGATTATCGCCAGCGTCGTCGCCTGTGTCGTCATGGAAAGCATCTGCGCCTGGTGGCGCGGCAAGCCGAACAGCATCCGCGACGGTTCGGCCATCGTCACGGGCCTTCTTCTGGCGGCGGTCAGCCCGGCCAACCTGCCCTGGTGGGCGGCGGCCCTCGGCGGCGTCTTCGCCATCGGCATCGGCAAGCAGGCATTCGGCGGCCTTGGCCATAACATCTGGAACCCGGCCCTGCTTGGTCGCGCCTTCCTCCAGGTCAGCATGCCCGACCGGATGATGTCAGGCGACTGGCCGCACCTCGGCGTTGCCGGCAATTGGGTCCGTAACCTCGGCTACGACCTCGGCGGCACCTTCGCGCAAATAGCCGACGGCGTCCGCGCCGCGCCCGACGCCGTTGCCACCGCCACCTCGGCCATGGTCAATGACGGCGGAGTCGATGTCATGACCGGCGCCACCGCCATGGCCCGCATCCACACCCCGGCCGCCAAGGAAATAGTCGACGCCGCCGGCAATATCGCCTACGCCGCTCCGGACGCCCTCAGTCCGGATTGGGGCACCATCATCCGCACCTGGTTCGGAGCGGAAGGCGGCTCCCTCGGCGAAGTGTCCGCCTTCCTCCTCATTCTCGGCGGCCTCTACCTTATCTGGAAAAAGATTGTCGCCTGGGACATCCCGGTGTTCTACATCGGCACCGTCGCCGTCCTCGGCTTTATCCTGCCGCACCCGTACAAGGTCGGCGATGTCTACGCCTTTACCCAGTGGTTCAGCGGTCCGTGGCTTCTCCACGTCGGCGGTGGCGGCCTTATCCTCGGCGCCTTCTTCATGGCGACGGACATGGTGACGAAGCCCCTGACAACCTCCGGCCGGCGAATCTTCGCCATCGGCTGCGGCTGCATCACCCTCCTTATCCGCCTCTTCGCCGGCTATCCGGAAGGTGTCTGCTACGCCATCCTGTTCATGAACACCTGCGTCCCGCTTATCGACAGCCTGACCAAGCCGAAGGTATTTGGCAAACGGAAACAGGCGAAGTAAGGGAACGGGTCGAATCAGGGTTCCGTTCTTGTACCCACTACATTATAAAACGGCCTCCATTGCGGGGGCCGTTTTTTTTAAACCGAAGAGGCAGACCACTGCGTCATTCCGTCCGGGAAAGAATCAATTTTATGGACGCCTCCTTCCCTCCCCCAGAACAAACAAGTCCGTGATTTCACATTTAAAAAAAACGCGGCCCCCGTCATGGAGGGCCGCGTTCTAAAGTTGTACATGCAACCGTTGGCAACCCCCGTCTACCCTTTCTGGGCGGCGGGAATGATAAGGTTTTCCGGCTGACCGGCTTCCTTCCCCTTGTCGACAATACCAAGGAGCATCCGGGCGGCGCGGCGGCCAAGGGTGTAGTTGTCGAAATGCATTACCTCGATGCCGTCCGGGGCGAGGAGAATGTCTTCGCCGGTCGAGACATAGACGATGTTCGAGGCGACGCCAATCGGGAGGCCGACCTGGTCCAGGGCGGTTATCATCTCCGGCAGGAGGCCCCGGAGGAGGGCGACGCCGAGCTTACGGCCGTTCAACTCCGCTTTGACCCGGTTCAGCCATTCGCTGCCCGGCACGAACGCACCGTTCCAGTGGTGGCAGGTGATGCCCCGGGTCTTTTCCCATTCGCTGAAATAGTCGAGGAACGGGCTGTAGACCTGCTTGTTCGCATTGCCCGGGGAAACCAGGATGGCGGCGCCGCACTGGTGACGGTCGAGGCTGGCGGCGATATCGCTGGCGAAGGCCCGCATGTCGAAGGAGACCGAATTGACTTCCGGACGCGGGGTGCCGCCCATGAGGACAAACGGCCGCTCGGACTGGCGGAGGAGTTCGATATGGTCGTCGATTTCTCCGGAGTCCTGGATAATGAAGCCATCGACCTGGCGGCCATACGCCATTTGCCGGATTATTTCCATCTCGTGTTCGCGGTTCCGGGACATGACGAGCATGAGCCGTTCCTCCCGCTCCCACATCAGATCGGAAACGCCCCGGAGGGATTCGTGCCAGACGTCATCCGACCGGAACTGGCTGTAGGACGAGGTGACGAAGGCGATGATTCGCGTCTTGCCGGTGCGCAGTCCCCGGGCGGCGGCGAGCGGGACATAGTTCATGCTTTTCGCGACACGGTGTATACGTTCCGCCGTGGCCGGGGATACACGGACCCGGTTGACGCCCGAGAGCACGCTGGAGGCAGTTACGGTACTGACGTTGGCAGCGACCGCAACTTCTTTCAGGGTTACCATCCTTCAGAAGCCTTTCAATTAGGTGATTGTACTGCGGAGGGGTAGATCCGCATCCGGACCTGAACTCGTCATTCGTCCCCATGCGACCGAAGTTGCCAGAGGATGAACCTCCCCGCCTCATCGCGGGAAAAAACTCGGAACCAATTTCCGGCAACCCCCGATGGATTCAATACTTCAAGATATCCCCTAAAACTGCGATTGTCAAGGGAGTAACACGAAAAACCATTATTATTTTGTCAGGAACCCTTAATAACCGCTTGAATTGCCATCTACTGGACAAACCGGGCGCGACTTTCGGAAAAAAAGCGGTTCCACATGCGAAAAAAAATTTATGCCCGCTCTTTCCAAAACCGTCGCGCTTGCTATAATTTTCGTTTCGCGTTGTGGTCCGGGTTCACGTTACCCGTCGGCTGCATATCGATTATATCATATGAAACGTTAAGGTCAACATTATGGAACCGTCCAGCGGCATGCGCCACTTTCTCCTGTACCACCGGCGCATGGTTGTGGTGATGACGGTGGTGTCGGCGGCGGTATACCTGGTCCTCCGTCTGGCGTTCGAGGACGGAAGTTTGAGTACCGGGTTTTTAATCGGCGCGGTGGCCCAGCTCCTGAAATTCGGTTTTCTCGATGTGGCGGTGGTGCGGAAAATCGCCATCGAGAAAAAG
>JAJBTL010000246.1 GCA_020860865.1 Planctomycetota bacterium
GTGCCACGGAGGCGGCGGCGGCCTGGCGGAAAAACGCCAAACCGGCAGTTTCTACACGCCGACACCGGTTATCGACCGGGTACTCGCGCCGGTCGTCGCCACACTTGTCGGCCACCGCCGCCTCCGTGGCACAGTGTGCGATCCGGCGGTCGGCTGCGGGTTTTTCCCTCTCCGCCTCATCAGCCTCCTTGCCGAATCCGGGCGGTTTACCCCGGCCGTTATCGCACGCTGGGCATTGAAGAATATCTACGGTATCGACATCGACGCCGGCGCCGTCTTCCTGGCCCGGACCTTTCTCTGGCTGACCTTGTCGACGCCGGACAGGGAATACCCTCCGGCGCCGGGCCGCCTGGTGACCGGCGATGCGCTCCTTGGTCCCGCTTTCGGGCAGGAAGCGCCCGTTCCGGCCGCCGTCGGCGCGGTGGACTGGTCGGCGACGTTTCCGTCTGTCGCGGCGGCCGGCGGCTTCGACGCCGTCATCGGCAATCCGCCGTACGAGGTCCTGACCAACTTCGGGCGCCATCCGGAACGCCGGGTCCTGGCGGAATCGCTCCGGCACGGCGGGGTTGACCGGGCCGCCCTCGGCCGGCCAATAAACCTGAACCGCTGTTTTATCCAACGGTCCCTCCAGGTGCTTGTCCCCGGCGGCATCCTCGCTTTTGTCGTGCCGATGTCCCTGGCCCGCGACCGGGCGGCGGCGCCAATCCGCGAACGCCTTCTCCGGCACGAAGGGGCGGGGTAATGGACGTTTTATTCCGAACGGGACCGCTTGTTCCCGGGCGTTACCCAGTCTCTCTGCATTTTCACGGCTACCCGCGCGGCCGGGCCGGTCCCGGCCGTCACGCTGGTCACGGACGGCGTCGCCCATTCCCTTCCGGCGGAAAGCCTCGACGATGAATCCCGGCTCCCGGCGCTGGACCGGGACGGCATCCGCCTCTACCGCTGGCTCTACGACAATTGTCCCGGCCGCATCGACGCTCTCGCCGACATGCGGGTCGGCGAAGTCGACCAAACGTTCTACCGCGAGTGCATGGCCGACAGCGACACCGGCTGCCTCCTGGCCCGGGGCTGTCATCTCCGGCCGTTTGTTCTCGACACGGCCGGCGGCGGCGTACAGCGCGATCTCTGCCTGGTCCGGTTCCTCGACATGAAGGGAACAGCCGGACCGGCCTGTCGCGACCGGGTCGCCCGCCCGCGCGTGGTGCAGTTGGGCATCCGAAATCTCCAGTCGCGGCCGCGTCTCGTCGCCGCCATCGCGCCGCCCGGCGTGTACCTCGGTAACAGCCTCAACGTGTACTTCCCCCGGGACAACGTGGACAGCCGCTTCCTTGCCGGCCTGTTGAATTCGCGCCTTCTCGACTGGCTTTTCCGCGCCACCTCCGGCAATAATAACATAAACCTCTACGAAATCGCCCGACTGCCTTTTCCCCACACCGGCGATGGCGGCGTGGCGGAGGCGGTGGCGGCGGCCTACGACCGGTGCGTCGCCGCCACCTTGTCGGATGGCGACGTCGATGCGGCCCGGCGCGATCTTGACCGCGCTGTCGAACTCTGCTACGGGATTCCAGAAGGAATGGGTGTGCCGACCGGCTGGTAACCGATGGCTGGTACCGAATGAATCAAACATTAGAGTGTGTGGACACGAGTCATTTGGGCGCTTTTCCGCTCTCTTTGGCCTGTGCTTCGCCCATCTTTTTCGACAATATTCAACCATATTGCCTTCAAAAGATGGACTCGCCCAGAACAAAGAGAGCGAAAAATCGCTCCAAAGCACTCGTGTCCACACACTCTACGGGCCGGCGCTGTGGGTGCCGGCCCGTTTTTTTCCGGTTCAGAAGGTGCAGAGAAGCTTCGGCTCGTGCCGGAGATAGTCGCTTGCCGCCATTACGTAGCGCGTCGTGCCGACAACCGTATCCGCGCCCGGGTATTCGTCGTCGGTCAACGAATGGGCATGGCCGAAGACGCAGATGTCGATATTGTATTCGCCGATGATATCGGTGAGGAAGGTCGGATCGCCGTTGCCGCCGAGGGGCGGATAATGCGTCATGGCGACGCGGATGGCCGCGTCGGTCGGGAGCGACGCCAGGCTCAGTCTCAGCCGGTGGATTTCGCGGGCGCGGATTTTTTCGTCGTCCTCGTTTCTGTCGACCCGGACGGCATTCCGTTTTTCCTCGGCAACGTCGGCATTGTCCCGGTTGGACGTGTACTGCCACCAAATGCCGGGAAAATCCCACAACCGACTGCCGCCGACCGTCACCGGGCCGACCACGACGCTGTTGTTCTGGACAAAACGTGTGTGTTCCAGCCCGAGTTTTTGCATTTTACCAAGGCTTTCCCACCAGTAATCATGGTTCCCCCGGAGAAGCACCTTGGTGCCGGGCAGGGCGTCAAGCCATTCCAGATCGACCCGCGCCTCGTCGAGCCGCGTCGCCCAACTGATGTCCCCGGGCATGAGGACAATGTCGTCCGCCGCCACCAGCCGCTGCCAATTGTCCCGCAGTACCGCGACATGGTTGTCCCAGCGCGGCCCAAAGACGTCCATGGGCTTGGCGCCGGTGAGGGAGAGGTGCGGGTCCGACAGGGCGAAGAGGTTGGGCATGGAGACTCCGTTATACTCGGTTTAGCGGTTGGTGTAAGGTAAATTAAAAACGCCCCGGACTGTCAGGTCAGGGGCGGTGTGGTTTCTACTTGTTTCATAACTCCATGAAGCTACCGTGACCGGTTCGCCGTGGGCGGCATGTGGTCGGCGACTACTCGCTGTCTTTGAAGGACAAGCCCATCTCGACAAGCTTTTTCTTGATTTCCGTCAGGGACACGCGGCCGAAGTTGCGGGCGCCGGCCAGTTCGGCTTCGGACTTGGATACCAGTTCGCCGATGGTGGCGATGCCCATCGTCTCCATGCATTTCCGCGACCGGACGCCGAGTTCCAGTTCGTCGATGGACTTATTGAGGATTTCGGCGCTGGCATTGCGTCGCTGGCGTTCCATGACCTGGCGGGTGGCGGCGTCTTCCCGCATCATGCCGAGGCGGAGACCCTTCGCGGCGAGCATTTCCTTGATTTCCCGGAGGCTTGTTTCACCGAAATTCTTGTAGGCGAGCATCTCGGATTCCGTGCGCTTAATCAGGTCGCCAAGGCACATGATGTTCATGCTGGATAGGCAGTTCCGGCTCCGGACAGACAGTTCGAAGTCGGACACCGGCACCCGGAGGATGGCTTCCATCCGTTCCGACTGCTTGGTTTCCTCCGGCGAGTAGTACATGTTCGCCGCCGCTTCGGCGTTTGTGAGGAACAGTTTGGCGCGGCGGTTCAACGGGGCGATTTTCAGCGCCCGGCGGCAGCAGGTGACGGCCTTTTCGTAATCCTCCTCGTCTTCGTAGAGGAGGGCGAGGTTCAGGCAGGCGTTGACATAGACCCGGTTCGATTCGGGGCCGATACGGCTGTAGAAGTCCTTCGCGAGGCCGTCGAGGCCGCGAAGATCCGCGAGGTAGGCGGCGCGGAACAGGCATTCCGCGTAGTTCGGGTTGATGTCGATGGAGCGGCGGTAGTGGTCAAGCGCTTCCTGGTAACGGCCGGAATCCTCGAGGACGCGGCCGGTGAAGAAGTCCAGTTCCGCCTTGTCCGAATACTGTTTCCGCTGGCTGTCGGCCATGGCCATGGCTTCGTCGAGGCGGCCGAGACGGCGCAGGGTGTCAATCGGCTTCAGCGCGAACGGCGCCACGGTCGGGGCGCCCTGGGCCGCTTTCTGGAACGCCTTCAGCGCTTCCTCGTTTTTGTTTTCGCGTTCCCTGGCAAGGCCGATAACCATGGCGCCGAACGGGTGGTTCGGGATTTTATCGGCATGGACAAGGGCGTTCGTCAGATCGCCGATGGCGAGATAAGCGGCGGCCGTCCTGACCTCGGCGTCCGGCTTCGACGCGAGGGAGGGGAGAAGGTCTTCGATATCCGCCTTGCCGTCCTCCTGGCGCCCGGCGATGATGTCGAGGTAAAATAGCGCCTCCAAATCGAGGTTGTCGGCGAGGAGAATATCCGCGGCGGTGGATTCTTGGGTAGCGGCTGTCATTGCTGTTGATGCCTCCGTTCGTGACTGATAAATACAACTCGTACAAGCAATCCCACAGTATACAAATTCCCGGCCGGAAACGGCAAGCCTTTTCTCCGGCCGGCGGTGAAAATCGCCCGAGGCGCCCCGGTCCCCCTGGACATGGACGGTGTCACGCTATGGCGACGTGAAGAACGCGAGCGCTTCCCGGCGGCAACGTGAAGCTTATTCGACCTTGCCGGACCCGGTTTTTTCGGTCGACCCGTTCCGGGCGATCAGGCTGTTCACATATATGTCGTCTCCCACCCGCCGCCATTCTCGCACCGTCAAGCCGGTGGCGTCCGCCATCCGCGTTATTCCCCGTCCCGCCACCGGTCCCGGCGCCTCGCGGCCGCCCACCAGCTTCGGGGCGATAAACGCGTCCAGCTCGTCGATGAGGCCGTTTTCAAGAAGGCCGGCCGCCAACTCGCCGCCGCCTTCGACGAGGATGTCGTTCAGGCCGATTTTGCCGAGTTCGGCCACACCGTCCGGAAGATGGACCCGGCCGTTCCGGGCCGGCGTCGCCAGGACGGTGACCCCGGCCCGGCGCAGCCGGTCGACCCGTTCCGGATTCCGGCCGAAGACGGTGAGAACGACGACCTTGCCGCCGTTTTCGTCCCGGAGCATGGCCGCGTCCGGCGCTATCCGGCAGTTCGAATCGACAACCACCCGCCTTGGTTGCCGGTGCCGCGCCGCGCCGCCCCGGGCCGACCAGGCCGGTTCGCGGACGGTCAGGAGCGGATCGTCCGCGAGGACGGTGCCGATGCCGACCATCACCGCATCGCACCGCGACCGCATGTCCATGACAAGAGCGCGGCTTTCCGGCCCGGACACGTAGCGGCTGTCGCCGCCGGCGGCGGCGATTTTTCCGTCAATACTCATGGCGTATTTCAGCCTGACCCACGGTCGGCCGGACCGCATCATCGTGAAAAAACCCTTTGCGACATATTCCGCTTCGTCCCGGAGGAGTCCCGCTTCGGCGACGACCCCGGCTTCCCGGAGGACGGCGATGCCGTCCGAGTTCGGCCGGTTTGGATCGGTGGCGGCGGCGACGACCCGGCCGATTTTCGCGGCGAGAAGCGCATCGGTGCAGGGCGGTTGATGGCCCTGGGTGGTGCAGGGGCTGAGGGTGACATAGGCCGTGGCGCCGACCGCACGGTCGCCCGCTTCTTTCAGGGCGGCGGTTTCGGCGTGGAGGTCGCCGTAGCGATCGTGCCAGCCCCGGCCGACGACAAGGCCGTCCCGGACGATGACGCAGCCGACCGGCGGGTTCGGCGACACCCGGCCCTGGCCGTTCCGGGCCAGGGCGATAGCCTGGCGCATGAAATCGTGATCGTCTGCCGTAAAGCGGTTGTCCATGGGTTTTTTATCCTCATCCCGGCCGTGCCGGTTGGAAAAGGGGTGGCTGTTCCCGGGTCGAGACGGTATACTGCCCGAAGAATGGTTTTATAAAGCACGCGTCGAATCCACTCGAAAGGAGAATAACGAATGTTTGTGAAAAAACAAATCGAAACCGCGAACAGGCTGCGGGAAGCCGGCATCATCCCGGTGCTTGTGCTGGAGGATGTCGACAGCGGCCTCCGCCTCTGCGAAGTCCTCGAGCGGGCCGGCCTCAAGGCGGCGGAGATAACCTACCGCACCAAGGCCGCGCCGGACGTCATCCGGGAAGCGAAAAAGCGGTTCCCGAACCTGTTCCTCGGCGCCGGCACCGTTCTCAATACCGACCACCTGAAACAGGCGTTCGACCTCGGCGCCTCCTTCGCCGTCGCGCCAGGCTTCAACCCGACCATCGTCGGTGAGGCGGTGAAAAACGGCTACGCCTTCAGTCCCGGCATCGCCACTCCGTCGGAACTGGAACAGGCGTTCGAAATGGGTGTCCGGATGTTCAAGTTTTTCCCGGCCGAAGCCCTCGGCGGCGTCGCGATGATTAAGAACATAATCGCTCCGTACCGCCACCTCGGCGTCCACTTCATGCCGACCGGCGGCGTTACCGCCGCCAATGCCGGCGAATGGCTTTCCGTCCCGGAAATTGTCTGCGTCGGCGGCACCTGGCTAGGGCGCCCGGACGATGTCAAGGCAGGCAACTGGGACAAGATTGAGAAAGACGGCCGCGCCGCCATGGAGCTCCTCGCCTCCGTGAGGAAGTAATGCTTGGGCGTGCTACTCGCTATCACCCACCGCCTTCCCAATCCGGGAAGGCGTTTTTTTTCAAAAAACCACCGAAGAAACTGACAACGGAGCAGGTTGTCCGCTATTTTGGACAAGAGGTGCCTGCGTTCATTCCTCATTTAGGATTAATTAATTCGCGTAACCAGGGATGATTGGTTCACATGCATTACCATGTCGCGATTCCACATCCACTCGCTTTGAACTCCCGCATTTTTGTTACAATTTTCAAAAACGCCTAAAATTTTCCCATATTTTTATACGAAATCGTTGGGTTGTTTCCCCCTAATTCCTTATAATAGGGACGTCGCGTCAGGCGAGTATTTAATTCGCTCAACATGGATTAGATACTTGACCAAGGTTGGTTTCCACGTTATACTATTTTAGCACTAATCTACTTCAAAGATGACTGGTTTATATGGTGTTAATGTTGTCTTGGCGTGGATGACGTGCTCAACACTGCTGTTCACAATTCCATTTGTGCCAGGATCATTGGCGGGTTCTGGCGGAGTCTCGTTCTAAACAAAAACCTGGTGGCATTTTTCGCGGTGGATGGCTATGTGGCGTCCGCGCGCTTTGCCACACTTGACCTCTCCATGTCACATGGGGCGAGGGGAGCGAAACCGTGACCGATTTCACCGGATATGTCACGTTGGACGAAACTGGTACCTCACTTCAAACTGTCAAGTTGCGGAACCGGCAATTGGTTCTCTCGTTTATGCGCGCCAACGGCGCCGTCTCGGTAAACCAGATTTCCCGGGCCACGGCGTTAAGCAAGATGACTATCCACAAGATTTTAGCGCACTACCTGGCCGAAGGCCTCATCTCCCACGCCGGAAAGGGCCAGTCCACCGAAGAAGGCGGAAAAAAACCGAATCTCTTTATATTTAACGCCCATTCACGCTTTCTCTTCGCCGTTCGCGTCGGCGTGCACAAGCTCATCACCACTGTCGCCACCCTGCGGGGCGAAACCATCGGGGAGTCCCGGGAGCAATCGCTTTCCGGCATGGGATTCGGCGAAACGGTGGCCGCCATCGGCGCCGCCTTCCGTGAGGCGATGCAGGCCAATTCGCTGTCTCCGGAACGGTTTGCCGCCGTCGCCGTC
>JAJBTL010000142.1 GCA_020860865.1 Planctomycetota bacterium
TAAGGCGCTTGCTTCGGAAAATTGCACCGTCGGATAATTCAGACAGAACCTAGGCAAACATTATAGTTTTGCGGCGCGTTCGGTGCGGACGGGTTTTTCCCCGGTCGCGAAACCGCCGGTCTGCGGCACGCGAGTGAGGGAGTATTATAGAATGAAATTGTCACGACTGTTCCTGAACGGCCTCCTGGCCTTTCTTCCCATCAGTATCACCCTGTACGTCACCTGGTGGATTGCCAATCTCGCCGAAAGCGTCTTTGGCGCGCCGCTCCGGGCCTGGCTCGGGGTACGGGCGGAGGAGACCGGGTATTACTTCTTCGGGCTTGGCCTGGTCGTGATGTTTTTCTTTCTGGTCGGGATTGGCTTGTTCCTTGAATTTTACTTGGGCCGCGTCCTTATGGCGTGGAGCGAGCGGATGCTGTCGCGGATTCCCGGCGTGAAGACGTTGTATTCCAGTATCAAGGAAATCATCGACTTCTTTAATCCGGAGAAGAAGCTCAACAACAATAATTACATGGTTATCGTCACCCTGAATCCGGACCTCCGCCTTCTCGGCTATGTGACGCGGGATACCTTGGACAAGTTCCACGGCGGGCAGATGGGCGGGGAGGACGATGTCGTCGTCATCCTGCCGTTCTGTTACCAGATGGGCGGGAATACGATTATCGTGCCCCGGCGCATGGTGAGGCCGCTCGACCTGTCGTTCGAGGACGGGATGAAAATCGCCCTGTCCGGCTTTGTCCTGTCAGGCGACGAAACGCCGATGAGCGCCCTCCGCACCGCCGCCAAGGTCGACAACATCATGACCCGCGACCCGATGATTCGGGATCACGTCGGCGAAGGCCCGGTGGCCGGTGTGCCGCTCCCGGTCAAGCAGGATCCGCTGGACGGCACGGCGCCGGCTGGGGACGAAGGCGATTCCGACGGGAACGGTGCGTCCGGCGAAGCGGGCGCGGCGGCGCACTGAGTTCTCCTTACCAGATGAAGCGCATTTCAATTCAAAACGCCATCCTTTTCCGGGATGGCGTTTCTTTTTGGTACCGGGAATATCGTGTTATCCACATTTCGGCGGTCAACGACATTGACGCGCTCTACTGACCCGCTCCTCAGTTGCCGGTGTAGATGGCGGTCATCCTGGCGGCGATTGTTTCCATATTGAACAGTTTTTGGGCGCGGGCCTTGGCCAGGCGGCCGAGGTGTTCGCGGCGGGTGCGGTTCTGGAGAAGGTCGAGGATGGCGTCCTTGAAATTTGCGTCCTTGACGATGACGCCGGTCTTGTCGTCCTCGACCAGTTCCTCATAGCAGCCGGCGGCCGGGACGACGACGGCGCGGCCGCTCGCCATCGCCGCCTGGACCATCATACCGGAGACGTCGTTCGCTTCGGCCGAGACATAGAGGTCGGCGCCGGCCAGGAGGCGGATAAACGCCTTGTCCGGCTCCTGGATGGTGACGTCCCGTTCGAGGGCGGTGATGCGGATTTGCCGCTCCAATTCCGGGCGCATCTGGCCTTCCCCCATGATGAACAGGTGCGTCTGCGGCCGGGCCGCCATGACGTCGGGCATCAGTTCGATAAGTTTGTCGAGGCCGCTGTCCTGTTCCAACGGCGATATGGCGACAATGAACAGCGGCTTTTCCTTGTCCGGGCAGACGCTGTCCCGGAAGGCGGCGCGGATGGTGTCGCGTTCCTCGCCGGCCCGATCGGCTGCAGGTTGGTTGACGCCGTCGTAGACGACCGAAACGCGGTCGCCGCCGTCCCGTTCGCGGAACTTCGCCGCCAGCGCCTCGGACGGGCAGACGACGGCCTGGACCGAATTCGCGTACTCGTTCGCCTCGATGGACGTGTCCAGATCGTAGCGGCTGGTGACGACGCGGACCGTCGGCATGAACATCCGGCTCCGGGCCACGAGCGTGGCGGACGGGGCGTCGTGGGCGTGGATGACGGTGGCGTTCTGCGCTTTCACGAAGTTGCCGAACTCGCGCCAGCGGAGCGGGTTGATGCTCCGTTCGACCAGGTATTCGGCGGTGTCGACGCCGGCCGCTTCGGCATATTCCCACAGGCGGGAATGGTCGTGGGTGGCGATTATCGATGTCAGGCCCTGGGCGCGGAGGGCGGCGGCGAGGCCGGCAATGCGGGCAAACGGTTCCCAATTGCCGTCGTGGCTGGCGAGGTGCAGGACGCGAAGAGGTTCGACCATGGTACTTCCCCCGTTTCAGATTTCAACTTTGACCGTAAAATGGTATCTTATACGACGTCTCTGGTGAGGGCAAAGGTTTTCTTTGTTGGAGAGCGGTGCGAGACGGACAGACGGAGGCCGACATGAAAAAACAATGCGGGCGCGGCAGCATCGAATTGGAGCAGGGCGACATCACGTTGCAGGACGTTGACGCCATCGTCAACGCGGCAAACGCCCACCTGGCGGGCGGCGGCGGCGTGGACGGGGCGATTCACCGCCGGGGCGGACCGGAAATCATGAAGGAATGCCGGGCCATCGGCGGTTGTCCGACCGGGCAGACCGTCCTCACGACCGGCGGCAAATTAAAGGCGCGGCACGTCCTCCACACCGTCGGGCCGCGCTGGCGGGATGGGAACCACGGGGAACCCGAACTCCTCGCCTCGTGCTACCGCACCGCCCTCGCATTGGCGGAGGAACACGGTTTCCGGACAGTGGCGTTCCCCAGCGTTTCCACCGGCATTTACGGCTATCCGGTGGACGAGGCGGCGACGGTGGCGATACGGGAAATCGCCGCGCACCTCCGGAAGAACGACTGCCCGGAAGTCGTCCGGATGGTGCTGTTCGACGCCGGGACCTATGCCGCGTATGAACAGGCGCTCATGGCCGAAATGGCGGAATGACGTCGGAATGACGGCCGGTTACACCCGCTTCTGGCGGCGGACCGGCGCCTGTTCGCCGCCCGGAGGGAATGGTTATACCGTCAACGTCCCTGAGGCGAAAAAGGCGACATCGCCGGCGATGGACACGGCGAGGCTGTCGGCGGCGGCGGTCACCCGGGCCTGGATGACGCTCGGGCGGTTCACGAAACGGCCCTGGTGAATGGTGATGATCGCGTCCGCTTCCGCCTTCCCGTGCTTCACGAGGTAGGCGGCGAGTGGGCCGGCGGCGCTGCCGGTGGCGGCATCTTCGACATGATCGACATTGCCCCAGGTGCGGCATTCCCGGGACGCGGTGTCGAAAACATAGATGAACTGGGCGCCGAAGCCTTCAAGGAACGATTGGAAATCGTCGTGGCGGATGCGGCACTTTTCCAGGCCGGACCGGACCGGGACGAGAAGGTAACGGAGGCCGGTCGATACGATTTCCATGGGCCAGTCCGGGTCGATGTCATCCGGCCGGAGCGAGAGGGCCGTGGCGATGGCCGCCGCCGCCGTTCGGTCGACCGTTCCCGCGAACAACGCTTGCCCTTGGTCCATCGTTACCCGGTAACGGCCGTCCGCGCGGTTGGACCGGACCGGAACGCGGCGGCCGCCGATGGCAAGCGCGAACGATGCCGCATCGGCTTCGGGGTAAAACAGGCGATGAAGAACAGCCCCGGCGCCGATGACGGGATGGCCGGCAAAGGGGAGTTCCTCGTCGACGGTGAAAATACGGGCCGGGAAAACGTCCTTTTCCTCGGCCGGCAAGAGGAAAATGGTTTCGAATTGTTTGAACTCGCGGGTGATGGCGAGGAGAGTGGAGCGGGGGAGGTCGACGTCCGGCAGAACCACGGTCAGGCCGTTCCCGGCGAACGGGGTTTGGGCGAAGACATCGACATGGTGATAATTCATCGTGGTACTCCGAATCGTGGTGAAGGATTTCAATGAAAACATGTTACCGGCTCACTGGCCTTGAGATTACTGTAGCGCGGTGCCGGAGCGGCGTCAAAGGTAAGCGGGACAGGGCGTCTTGAAAAAATGTTTGCTATGGAAAACATTGACCGTTGTCATGACAGCGCTCGAGCGGTATACTGGTTCCCGCTTTTCCATACTACAGACACTACGGTCCGCTCCGCGCGGCCATTGGGCGAGGACAACGAAATGAGCGAAACCGATACGCAGACTAGCGGCAAGCCGTCCCTCAAGGGACTCGGGCTGCCGGCCCGCATCCCATTCGCCAAGATGCACGGGTTGGGGAACGATTACGTCTATGTCGCGACGTTCGACCTGGACATTGCGGCGCCGTCCCAGTTGGCGATTCATATCAGCGACAGGCATTTCGGCGTCGGCGGGGACGGGTTGGTCCTTATCGGCCGGTCGGATGTCGCCGATTTCCGGATGCGCATGTTCAACGCCGACGGGTCGGAAGCGGAAATGTGCGGGAACGCCATCCGCTGCGTCGGGAAATATCTTTTCGACAACCGGCGAACCGATTCGACCGAACTGTCCGTGGAGACTTTGGCGGGTATCCGGCACCTGGTCCTGACCGTCGTGGACGGCGTCGTCCAGACGGTGCGGGGCGACATGGGGAAGCCGCGCCTGGCGCCGGCCGACCTGCCGATGAACGCGCCCGGTGAGTCGTTTATCAACCAGCCGGTCGAGGTGGACGGGAAAACCTGGCTCGGGACGGCGGTGTCTGTCGGGAATCCGCACCTGGTGGTGCCGGTGCCGGATGTCATGTCGCTCGACCTCGAGCGGATTGGCCCACTGTTTGAAAATCATCCACTGTTTCCCCGGCGGGTGAATACAGAGTTCGTCCAGATCAATTCGGCGGACGACGTGTGCATGCGCGTGTGGGAACGCGGCAGCGGCGAGACAATGGCGTGCGGCACCGGCGCCTGCGCCACCCTTGTCGCCTGCGCCCTCAATAACCTTACCGGCCGCCAGGCGACGGTGCGGCTCTTGGGCGGCGATTTACGCATCGAATGGGCGGAGGACGACACTATCTTCATGACCGGGCCGGCGACGCTGGTCGCCACCGGCGAGTATTTTTTACCGAATTTTTAGTTCCAGAACAGACCGGTGGACGGTCTGTTTTTTTTTCGGATACCTCCTGTCCTGACGCGTTTTTTAATGAATGGGAACGCGTCGACGCAATCCTCCCGAGGAGATCACATGGCCACTGTCAATCCATACTATGCCAACCTGCCCGGCAGTTACCTGTTCGCCGAAATCGCCCGCCGGGTCAAAGACTACGCCGCCAGCCATCCGGACAACCGGTTGATCCGCCTTGGCATCGGCGACGTGACGCAACCGCTGGTCCCGGCGGTTGTCTCGGCCCTCGAGAAAGCCGTCCGGGAACAGGCCGACGCCGCCACCTTCATGGGCTACGGGCCGGAGCAGGGTTACGCCTTTCTCAGGGAGACTGTCGCCGCCTCCTGCTATGCCGGGCTCGGCATTGGAGCGGACGATATTTTCATCAGTGACGGCGCGAAGTGCGATATCGGGAATTTTCAGGAACTGTTCGCAGAGGACGCCCGGGTGGCGATAACCGATCCGGTCTATCCGGTCTATGCCGACTCGAACGTCATGGCCGGGCGGACCGGCAAACTCGGGGACGACGGGCGCTTTCAGGGCCTCGTTTACCTGCCGTGCACGGCGGCGAACGGGTTCGTCCCGGACCTGCCGAAGGAACGGGTCGACATTATTTACCTGTGTTACCCAAACAATCCGACGGGAACGGTTCTGACAAAGGCGCAATTGTCGGAGTGGGTGAAGTACGCCAGGGAAAACGACAGCGTCATTTTCTTCGACGCCGCCTACGAGGCGTTTATCACCAGTGACGACGTGCCGCACAGCATTTATGAAATCGAAGGCGCCCGGGACGTGGCGGTCGAGTTCCGGAGTTATTCGAAATCGGCCGGCTTTACCGGTCTTCGCTGCGGTTTCGCCGTTGTCCCTCCGGGCGTGACCGGCGTCGGTCCGGACGGCGCGCGGGTGCCTCTCCGCGAAATGTGGAATCGGCGGCAAACGACAAAGTACAACGGCTGCCCGTACATTGTCCAGCGGGCGGCGGAAGCGGTCCACACGCCGGACGGCCAAAAGCAGTGCCGGGCCGTCATCGACATCTACCTGAAAAACGCCGCCCGTATTCGGGAAGCCTTCCTCGGCCTCGGCCTGACCGTTGCCGGCGGCGTCGACGCGCCGTACGTCTGGGTGGCGTTGCCGGACGGAATGGGTTCGTGGGACTTCTTCGACGCGCTCCTCACCCGCGCCGAAATCGTCGGCACCCCAGGAGCAGGATTCGGGCCAAGCGGCGAAGGCTACTTCCGCCTCACCGGGTTTGGCAGTCCGGCCCGGACGGAGGAGGCGGTGGAGCGGTTGGGGAAGTTTACGATGTGAATGAAGACCATTTCTAATTTTATACTGAATCTACATTCTCAAAAGAAAGCCCGACCGAGTTGGCCGGGCTTTTTTGCATGTGGGTGAATCTTTTTTTCCAATGGTGTGGAGATAATGCGTATTCGTCCTGCCGTTGACCAGCGGAAGGTCCTCACCGATGGATGCCAGTACATCTGGTAATGTAACTTTACTTGCCGGCGCTGTTAAATTCTTTATACGCGTCGAGAAGGGCTATGAAGTTCGCGGTCGGCGTCAGGGCTTGGGTGTTATGGATGGTGTTGAAGACGAAGCCGCCGCCCGGGGCGAAGATTTTGCAGCGTTCCAGGGCTTCTCGTTTGACCTCTTCAGGAGTGCCGAAGGGAAGGGTCTGCTGGGTGTCGACGCCGCCGCCCCAGAAGACGATGCGGTCGCCGTACTTGTCCTTCAGGAGCTGCGGGTCCATGCCGGTGGCGGCACACTGGACCGGATTCAGGATGTCGAAGCCGGATTCGATGAGCGGGTCGATGAACGGTTCTATGGCGCCGCAACTGTGCTTGAACGTCTTCCATGTGGTGTTTTCGTGTATCCAGTCGTTTACCCGGCGGTAGTAGGGTTGGTACAGTTCTATGAACGTTTCTTTCGAGCAGAACGTGCTTATCTGCGTGCCGAAATCGGTGCCGCAGACGTAGACAACGTCGTAGGCGTCGTTCCCGACGGCGGCGAGGATTCGTTTGAGATTTTCTACAGCGACATCAGCCTGTTTAGAAAAGACTTCGTGGATGAAGTCCTGGCGGGCGGCGACGGAAATGTACCATTCGGCGACGTCCCGGATGCCTTTCGGGTGTTTCAGGAACATGGCGGGGACGTTTGACACATCGCCGAAGGAGGTTCCGGGCGGCGTGGCCATGACGGCGCGGCCGTGACTCCGGGCCTCTCTCGCATGGGCGGCAAGGCGGGACAGGTCGTCGTCCGAGAGGAGGGTGAATTCTTCCGTGTTGTCGGCCGGGTTCGGATCGTCTTCGTCGAATTCGCCCTGGCGGTCGGTGGCGTTGAAGAAAAAACCGCCG